>JAMCZQ010000007.1 GCA_023485295.1 Candidatus Marsarchaeota archaeon
CATTCATTAGCTTCTCATTTTCAAGGTCAAGGCTGTTTAGCTCTGACCTGTAAGACTTGCTTGAAGCTGTCAAATCGTTACGCCTGGATATGTCTTCCATTAATTTCTTTTCCAAATTGTCGTAGCGCAACTTAAGCACAGTATAAGAAATGCGCTTAATCATGTTGCTTAACTCTATGTATCTTTCAGCGGCTTCTTTCTCCTTTTTCAATTCTTCAAGAAAACCTTTGCGCTCATTAAGGGCCACCTTTGCGCTAGTTATCTTTTCTTCGACTTTGGCAAGCTCCTTTAGCGAAGCGCTTTTCTTGTCGTCGAATTCCTTTATGCCTGAAGCTATGTCTATCAGTCCGCGCCTCTCTTTTGCAGTAAAATTAAGTATCTTTATTATTTCTCCCTGAGTTATGGTATTAGCTTCGCTTATCATGCAGTTCTGCGCAGAAAGGAAGTCCACCACCTCCTGCTTTTTCATGCGCGTGCCATTCAGCCTATAGCTTACCTTTCCATTCTCTTTTATTACCCTTGTCAATACGATATCGCTTTCGCCAGAGAAATGCACCTTCACGTACGCCTTTTTTGGCCCTGCCTTCGTTCCTTTGATGTTGCTAACAAGCTGTGCTGTCGATCCTGCCCTTATTCTCTTTAGCGAGTTTTCTCCAAGTGCAAAAAGCAGCGAGTCGCAGATGTTTGACTTTCCTGAGCCATTTGGGCCTACAATGCAGTTGAAACCGTTGTTGAATTTAAGCGTTACATCCTTGAACGACTTAAAATTATGCAATGTAAGCTTGTCAATGTACAACATCGGTCAACACCGTCGCCTATTTATTTTCTTGTTTAATGTTTTTAGAATTTGCCATGACATGCGACACATGCAATGAAATTAACGATTCCACGTGCTGCTTCAGCAATACGCCAAGGATTTTTTTGCCTTTTAGCACAGCAACCAGGCCTATGTTGTCGTCCTGCATCCTGCTCAAGGCGCTGAAAAGCGGAGCAGTCGACTCTATCGTAGGGACCTCGATGCTTGCAATGTCCCTTTCATTTCCCCTAATCTGTGCAATTGGGATAATTCCCTGCGGCAGCCTAGAAACCACATATACCTTGCCATTTTCCATGAACAATATTATGTGCTTGTGGCTTTTCAGCATGGTCTTGTAAACGTCAATCAATTTTGGCCTGTGATTCAGGAATACGAAATTCCTGCTCAAGGCTGCCGATGCCTTGATGCCCTTCGTATACTCCTTGATATATGCATTCTGCAATTCTGCCTTGGCTCCTCCGTACAGGAATACAGCTATAAAGACGTCCCATAAAACTATGAATTCCTTGTAAAGAAGCGAATAGCCGTTTTCCACTGCAACGAAAACAAGTGTGCCTATTATAAAAAGCGCTATTATGGCGTTACTTGCGTTTACTGTAATCTGCGTAGCCCTAAGGAAATCGTGTTTTTTCTGCAGGTAGCTTCTTAACACGCGGCCTCCGTCAAGAGGGAACCACGGCAGTATATTGAACACTGCAAGCAATATGTTTAGGAGAAAGAGAAGCTGTATAAGGCTTTTCACAATGCCTGCAGGCGTAAAGACAACCAAAGCCCCGAATGCAAAGCCCAGCAAAAAGCTTGACACCGGGCCAGCAAGCGATATCCTAAATTCAAGCTTTGATGGTATATTGTCAAGATCTATCATCGACCCGCCACCAAGCGGGTATAATATGATCTTTTTAACCTCTATATTGTTTCTCTTCGCAGTAACAGAATGTGCAAGCTCATGAAGGAATACGCAGGCAAAGAGAAGCACAAATATCAGGAATAGGTAAAAACTCAGTGCCAAGGCTATGAGCATCATTATTATAAATGTCCAATGAAGCTCTACGGGTATACCGTATACCTTGCCTATATATGGCGATGCACCTGCCATTCAAACACTACGCACTATTTATCTTGTTTAGATTATTTATTATGTTTTGTTTAATAATAATTTATAGGAGTGGGCTGCAAAGAATCCCACATAGGCGATATAAGGCGTTTAGTAGGGAGGCGATTGCCGAGAAGTTGCTAATACAGCTGCAGCATAACGATTACCGATCATTGCCGCTCTTGAAAGCAATATTTGTTTACTTGAGGATGCCACATAAAATGGACGGAATTGATAGATACATAAAATTCATATATAACGAGCCGGCGATGCTTGTAAGAGTAAGGGGCAAGGACTGGCTTGCTGTAGGAGACATACACATAGGCGCAGAGCGCAGGCTTTCGGAAAGGGGCATAAATGTATACGACGTCGGAAGCACCATGGCGGATAAAATCATTGCCTTGGCAAAGGAATTTGATGCACACGGGGTAATCTTGCTTGGAGACCTTAAGGACAGCATAATGTATCCTGAATCGTGGGAGCTTAAGCAGCTCAAGGCGTTTATGAGTGCTATATCAGCAATGAAGCTTATAGTGCTCAGAGGCAATCACGACGGCCATATTAGCGAGCTGCTGGACGTGAAGGTGCAGGACGAATTTTGCACGCCAGAGTATGCATTCCTGCACGGAAACAAATGGCCTTCTAGCGACGCAATGCAGCGCAGGATATTGATAACTGCGCATAATCACGCAGCGGTAAAAATCCAGGATTCCAATGGCGCAGTTTACCCTGAAAAGGCATGGATCGTTTCAAAAGCCAATATGCAGATAAGCAAGAAGCTTTACGAAAACCCCAAAGCAAAGGTGCTGATAGTGCTCCCGTCCTTCAACCCTCTGATATTCGGATTCCCTGCCGGGACTGAGCGCTCCGACAAGGAAAACATAAATCCGTTGTTCAGAAGCGGCGTATTTGACTATTGGAATTCGGATATTTACACGATAAAAGGGGATTATGCCGGAAAGACGAGCTCCTTCAAAGGAGCCAATGGCCGCACAGTTTAGCCTTTTATTATCGTTATAGGTATTATACCTTTTTCGAATTCAAGCTCTGCCAGGTCTAGCGGCTCTGTAACTCCTGCAGGCACCTTTATCAAAGGCGGTGCTCCATGCGCAAGCTGCAATGCTCTTGCGCCAATGACCCTCGCTTTCTCAAATTTAGTATATTCCTGTTTTTCCATTCAAATACCTCTCATACAGGATTCGGCACGAAGCGAGCCTTCGCTTCGTGCATGCTCTTGTCGACTTTTGCTTTCCATTGCTCAAATTCCTCAGGGCTCTTTGGATAATCATTATAAAGCGCATCAAGCTCCTTCATTTTTTTGACGGCGTAAAGCAAATCGCTAAATGCACTTATGTTTTTTGCGCCGCGAAGTACCATCTTGAACTTACCGGCAAGCCCCAGCTCAGGCACCTTTCCAAGAGCAAGGTCGTTCGCTTCTTTCGTCGTTAAGAAATTTTTTATTCCGTAGTTTATTACCTCGTTGTTCAGTGACTGCAGGTAAATTCTGAATACCTCCAAGCCTGCGGTCTTATGCCCGTATTCTTCATTGAAATCAAGATTATATTTCCACAGCCCCTTCACGCTAGTGTCGTTAGCCTCTACTGCTCGCGCAGCATTCTCACCAGACAATACCCCGGCAACAAGCGCAGGACCAATGCCTCCTGCACTTATCGGATTTGGCATGACCATGCTGTCTCCTGCTCCCATATAACCGTCGTACACCAAGCTTTCCAGCTGCCTTCTGACAGCAACAGACCATATGCCCTTGCCGTTGTTGTCTTTGTTGAACAATCGCATATTCTTTATTGTGGGATTCCATGATATGTAGTTGTCTATCAGTGTCTGCAGCGTATCGTTCCTCTTAAGCACCTTGTTCCTAATGTCAAGGCTCCTCTTTTGCACCCCAAGGCCGATGTTGACTTTATTGCCGCTCTTTGGAAAGACCCAGCCATAACCGCCTGGTGCAAGGTCCTGGTTCAAGTGTATCAAAGCATTCTTTGGGTCGTAATACCTGCTGTCTTCATGATCAAGGTCGAATTCTATTATATACCTGCCTGTGGATTCTATGTCATCTATGTCGATATTCTTTTCTACATAACGGTTGTCAGGCAGCCTCCTCCTCAGTACGGTCGAGATTCCGAGCGCATCTATTACGACCTTTGCCTTGAATATTGTATGCTTTTTTTCTTTGTCCTTACCAAATACTCCCACTACCTTGTTGTTTTCCACTACAGGCCCTTCAACCTCGAACTGACTCACATAATGCGCGCCGTTTTTTATCGCAAAATCCCTAAGCTTCCGTTCGAATTCTGGCCTATCCAGCACATATCCCACTCCATCGAACAGGAATTTTGACTCAAGGTCCGGGGAAAGTGCGTAAACGCCATCTACCTTCACATCAAGCTCTGGCTTGGAGAAAGATAAGCCTGTCTTTGAAGTTATGAAATCCAGGTGGGAGCCAGCGACCGCGTCTCCGCACGTCCAGCCCCAGTTATTCTTCTTGCCTACATTTTCTGGATCATTCCTGTCAAGCAGAAGAACATCATGTCCTGCCTTCGCGGCAACCGCAGCTGCCAGATTACCGGACATGCCTGCTCCTGCTACTATTATATCGTAGGATTCCTTAGCTTCCATATCAAACACACATGTAAAATTAAGCGTATTTAGTTGTTTCTGCAATCTATTTAAAGTTTGTCATTGTAAAAATCTTTTGCAGGGTGGAGCGCAAAACGACGAGGCATGCAGCATTGCCTATGGGAAATTCCACTAATGCATTGTAACCAACGCAGTTTTGCAAGCAAAATGGGCTTTTGAAAGCGTATGCCATTCAGGAATCTGCGTATACTGCATAATGGCATTAATGCACAGCAGTAAGGATAGTTTATATATATTTTCCTATTTTAAATATACTGCTGTATGTAAGCGCCAGCGGTATCTAAGCCCTGGTGCGGCATCGCTTTAAGCATTCGTGTAAAAGCTGATTTCAATGGCAGATTTATCAAGCGAAATAAGACTCGCAATCGACAGCGGCGTGACAGCCCTAGGCACGAACAGCACGCTCAAGTCAATAAGGGACAACAAGGCCAAGCTGATAATCGTTGCTTCAACGAGCAAGGGAGACGCGATACAGGACGTAGCGCACATTTCAAAGGTCGCTGGAATCCCGCTAATAGCGTTTAAAGGAAACCCTACAGAGCTAGGGGCAGTATGCGGAAAGCCGTTTTCGATATCGATGCTCTCGGTGATCGACCAGGGCAATTCGCACATACTGGAGATGCAGAAAATAGAAGAATAAAGAATGAAGGTGTTTATTTTGCCAAATGGAGAATTCGCAGCAAGAAAACTGGTAAAGCAAAGGAAGCATCAGAGGATGCTGAAAAAATGGCTAAAGAGGAAAAAGCTCAAGCTCAAGCAGAAGTATGACCCAATGGGCACGGTGCCAAGGGCAAAGGGCCTTGTGCTCCAGAAGTTTGCTGTCGAGCAAAAGCAGCCGCATTCGGGGCAGATAAAATGCATAAGGCTCCAGCTCATAAAAAACGGAAGGGTGGTGCCAGCATTCGTGCCAGGTGACGGCGCAATAAACTACATAGACGAGCACGACGAGGTAACAATAGAAGGCCTTGGCGGTTCACAGAGAGGCCAGATGGGCTGCATACCAGGCATGAAGTACAAGGTTGTTGAAATCAATGGCGCGAACCTCGTGCAGATAATAAAAGGCAAGAAGGAGAAGCCAAAGAGATGATGACAGCATGCCAGAAGAGATAGCAAACCAAAGCGAAGTGCCAAAGCCAAAAGAAGCATCAAAGCAGCAGAAGCCAAGGCGCAGGCAGGCGCAGCAAAGGAGGAAGGCAGAACCAGAATCTGCCAGAAGCACGGAACACAAGCTGTTCAACAAGTATGACTACAACGTTGAGGTGCTGGATCTTAGCCTGAAGAATTACATAAACCTAACGCCTGTGGCATACCCAAATTCGTACAGGCGCACGAGCTCCAAGATGTTCTCAAAGGCCAACATAAACATAGTGGAGAGACTGGAGAACGCTATGATGCGTGGCGGCACAGGCAAGAAGATCGGCGGCAAAGTAATAAGGACAAAAGGCAGGCTGCAAGGCAAAAAACTGAAAGTAATGCATATAATAGAAAAGGCTTTTGATTCTGTCAACGAGCAGACCAAGCAGAATCCATTCGCTGTGTTTATAAGGGCGCTGGAAAACAGCGCTCCGATAGAGGATACGACCAGGATAAGGCAGGGCGGCACAGTTTCAAACATACCTGTAGATATAAGCGCAAGCCGCAGGCTTGACATAGCGCTTAGGAACATAGCCACCGCTTCAATAATAGGTGCGTTCAACAAGAAGCAGACCATAGCGGAAACCCTGGCCAACGAGCTGATTCTGGCTTCCAACAACGACATAAACAGCTACGCGATAAAGAGGAAGAACGAAATAGAGCGCATGGCAAGGAGCGCCAAATAAGCGGTGTCAGATTATGGTAAGGAAAGAATACGTAGTGGAAGAAATATCAAAGATAATGCGCGATATAGACAGGATAAGGAATGTTGCCATAATTGCGCACGTGCACCATGGCAAGACGACACTCACCGACTCATTGCTTGCTAGGGCAGGGCTCATATCGAAGGCTGTCGCAGGCGACGCCCTTTACACCAACTATGAGGCCATAGAAAAGGACAGAAGGATGACGATAAAGTCTGCGGACATATCCCTTGGTTTCAATTACATGGAAAAGGATTACATAATAAACCTGATAGACACCCCTGGCCACGTAGATTTCGGAGGCCATGTAACAAGGTCCATGCGCGCCGTAGACGGCGTTGTACTTGTCGTGGATCCTGTGGAGGGCGTAATGCCGCAGACCGAAACTGTGCTTAGGCAGGCGCTTAAGGAGAAAGCAAAGCCAGTGCTGTTCGTGAATAAGGTGGACAGGCTCCTGAACGAGCTGAGGCTCACCCCGGAACAGACGTACGAGAGGCTCCTAAAGCTGATAACAGACATAAACAAGATGATAAGCCAATACGCGCCTGAGGAATTCGCAAACGAATGGCAGGTTAGCGTAGACAAAGGCAGCGTGGCTTTCGGCTCGGCATACAAAAAATGGGCCATATCAAAGCCCATAATGGAAAAATACAAGGTCACGTTCAAGGACATCTTCGCGTATACTGCAGCAGGCAATGAAGCCAAGCTGCAGGAAATTGCACCCATAGACGAATCAACGCTTATAATGATGATAGATCATCTTCCAAGCCCTAAGGTGGCACAGAGGTACAGGATACCCCAGATATGGCACGGCGACCTGCAGAGCCCTGACGGCCAGGCGATGCTTAATACCGATGCAAGCGCCAACACGAACATTGTCGTGTTCAACATGATATACGATCCGCACAGCGGCGAAGTGCCTGTAGGCAGGGTGTTCTCCGGCGTTGCGAAGAAAGGCATAGAATTGCATATATCAGGGCTTGCAAACACGCAAAAGCTGCAGCAGGTAGGCGTTTACATGGGTCCGGACAAGGTTACTGTGGAGGAGATACCTGCAGGCAACATAGCAGCGCTGATAGGCCTAAAGGACGTCAGCATAGGCGATACTTTAAGCATGGGCGTAATAGAGCCTTTCGAGCAAATAACGCACTATTCAAAGCCAGTAGTCACAAAGGCGGTTGAGGCCAAGGATACAAGAGACACAACAAGGCTGATAGAGGCCCTACGCGAACTTTCAAGGCAGGACCCGACAATAGTCACAGAGATAAACCAGCAGACTGGCGAGCATCTTGTTAGCGGCATGGGAGAGCTGCACCTTGAGATAATAGAGACAAAGCTGCGTGACGAGTTCAAGATCCCGGTCATAACAAGCCCGCCAATAGTCATATACCGCGAAACGATAAACGGAAAGGCAGGACCCATAGAAGGCAAAACGCCAAACAAGCATTCCAAGTTCTACGTGACCGTGGAGCCAATTCCAGACACGCTGCAAAATGCCATAGACGAGGGAACAGTCAGGGAGGGCAAGCCAAAGGGCCAGGCTGCAATAGAAGCCATGGTCAGCGCAGGCCTTGACAGGGCTGTGGCCAAGAATGTGGAAGACATATCAAACAAGTGCATACTCGCAGACGTGACCCACGGAGTGCAGTACATGAACGAAGTGATGGAGCTGCTGATAGACGGCTTTGAGGAGGCCACCAAAGACGGCCCGCTTGCAAGGGAGCGCTGCTCAGGCGTACTAGTAAAGATTGAAGACGCAACAATACACGAGGACCCGGTGCATAGGGGCCCTGCGCAGATAATACCTGCAATAAGAAATGCAATCTATGCAGCAATGCTCACTGCAGGGGTAACGCTGCTGGAGCCTAAGCAGAATTTTACGATTAACATACCGCAGGAATACATGTCTTCGGTAATAACTTTCGTGCAGAGCAAGCGCGGCCAGGTCGGCGAGGTAACCCAGGATCGCGAGCAGGTTTCCATAGTGGCAAAGATGCCGGTAGCAGAAACGCTCAAGGGCTTTTCAAACGACCTGAGGAGCCTTACGCAGGGCAGGGCCATCTGGTATACGGAGTTTGCAGGCTATGAGTCGCTGCCTTCCGAATTGCAGAACAGGATAGTAAGGGAGATAAGGCAGCGCAAGGGCCAGAATCCAGAACCGCCTACGCCAGCTCAGTTCTTATCGTAAGCCTTGCGAGACGAAATAGCGGCATATCCGATGGCATGAATCCTTTTCCAGCGAGCATTGAAACGCATCTAACGAATCACGCTAGAATTGAACAATGGCGCTGCAGATGCCGCAAATACCGAAAGATTTAAATAAAGTTTTATGCACAATATCAATACAAATTCTTCTTACTGGATGAAGTTGTAAACTGACGGTGTTATTATGGCAAAATCCTATGTGAAATTCGAAGTTTCTAAAGAGCTTGCAGCCAAGACCTATGAAGCGCTGCAGATGGCAAGGCAATCTGGCAAGATACGCAAGGGCATAAATGAAGTCACTAAGAGCATCGAAAGAGGCGCGGCCACGCTTGTGGTGCTTGCTGAAGACATAGAGCCGGAAGAGATAGCAATGCACATACCATCCCTGTGCGACCAGAAAAAGATTGCTTATACATACGTGCCAAGCAAGCTTGAGCTTGGGAAATCCATAGGCTTAAACGTGCAGTGCGCGGCAATAGCCGTAGAATCGCAGGGCAATGCCCAGCAGGCAATAAAAGACATAGTTTCAAGGGCAACTGGAACCTCGCAAAAGCCGGCTTCAAAGGAGCAGCACGCTGAGCAGCACCACCACGAAGAGCACGAATCCGCACAGGCCCAGAAAAGTGCAAAGGCAGAAGCTGAGAAGCAGGAGCATAAGGAGGAAAAAGCAGAAGCCCAAGAGTCAAATAGCGAAAATTGATGCATATGGAGCAGGAGAATACGCCGCAATTTGCAGGATTCTTGGCAGAAGTAGTCGAAGTCAATTCAAAGGTAAAGACCGGAATGTACGGCGAAGTATACTCAATAATGTGCAAGATATTGGAAGGCAAGGACAAAGGCAGGATCATAAGGAGGAATGAAATCGGGCCAGTAAAAGTAAATGACGTGATAAGGCTTCCTGATACAAGCAGGGAAGCGAGGGAAATACGCGTCAAGTAATCGGTGTGAAAGATGAAGTGTTCCTATTGCTCAAAAGAGATACCTAAGGGAAGGGGCACGATGTACGTATTCAGGACAGGCAAGATTAATTATTACTGCAGCAGCCGATGCTATAAATATGACATAGTGCTGCATAGAAAGATAAGCAAGAAGGAACTGCAGTAACTCTTTTTTTGCAATGCTGCGGCGCGCACTGCCTAGTTCATATATGTGCAGGCATTAGAATAATTCATCGAGGTTTACTGTTTCAAGGGTTTTCAGATTCTTCTTTATGCTTGTCTCTGAATACTCCGGAAACTCTACCCCGCTGAGCACAAGCATTATGCGCAGCGCGTCCTTCTGCATGTCCGGGTCTATCCTAGCCCCCCATTTTATGAGCGCTTCTCCGCTTATCCTGCTTGCAACCTCCTGGAATATGGTCTCGGCTTCCCTAAGAGTTAGGCTTTCTCCGCCGATTATGTTTATCAATGCCTTCTTAGAGGTCCCAAGGTCCGCGTCAAGCATCGGACTTTTAATTGCGTTTTCAAGCGCAACAATCGCCCTGTTGCTCTGAGCAGTAGTCGCCATGCCTTCGCCAGAGCCTATGACTGCATAGCCAGAATCCTTGAGCACCATCCGCAGGTCTGCAAAATCGATATTTACCATCCCAGGTTTTGTAACCATCTCGACTATGCCCTTTGTAGCGCTTGCCAGAACTTCGTCAGATACCCTAAATGCCATGTTTAATGGCAGGTCAGGCGCAACTGAGAGCAGCTTATCGTTGTGTATGATTATGACTGTGTCGCACACTTTCTTTAATTTTGCCAAGCCTTCCAAAGCATTATGCATTCTAACCTTTCCCTCGCTGGAAAACGGCAGCGTTACGATAGCTACGGTAAGCGCTCCATTTTCCTTGGCCTCATGCGCAATTGTGCTTATGGACCCAGTGCCTGTGCCGCCGCCAAGGCCGCATGTTACAAAGACCAAGTTTGCGTCGCCGAGCAGATGCTTTATCTCCTCCTTGCTCTCTAGTGCGGCTTCTTCGCCGACTTTTATGTCGCTGCCTGCGCCAAGGCCTTTTGTCACCTTCTTTCCCAATAGCAGCTTTCTATCCGCCCTGGTCTTTATAAGGTGCGGTGCGTCTGTATTCATCGCAAGCAGCGTTGCTCCGTCGATTCCGAGCGCAGTCAGCCTGGTTATTGTATTGCTGCCGCTGCCCCCAGTACCAACAACATAAATCTTAGGCTTGGCTCCCTCTATAAACCTAAGTATCTCCTCGTCATCGACGCTTGCAAAGTCGGTCATAAAATCACTGTCGCTAATTATTATTTTAGTGAAAAGGTTAAAAACCTATCCAGAGTTAAAGTTTGAATATAAGAATGTGCCACGCCTTCAGCGCAGCAATGGCGTTTCAACATATAATGTGATATTATGAAGGGAAATAGCAAAGAGGCAAAAAAGTTAACCGCAATACCTGTGCATGATATAAAGCTCAAGCCAGGGATGAAAGTGTCAGAACTTTTCAAGGAAATGGAGAGAATCGGCGGCTTCTCGGCGCAGCACATGATTCAAGGCACATCTATACTGGAAAAAATGTTTGCAGACAAAAATTCGTTCAACTTCCTGTCCTTCCCTGCCGACATAGTTTCTACCGGCCTTCGTGGCGTGCTGGCAAGCGCTACAAAATATTTCAATGCCATAATAACTACTGGCGGAACGGTGGACCATGATTTGGCAAGGGCTTTCGGAGGCAAATACTCACTGGGCACATTCAACGCAGACGATGCGTATCTGCACTCATTAAAGGTATACAGGCTTGGCAATGTCTTCATAGAAAACGACGAATACGGGCTTAAGGTCGAGCAGACCTTCAACAAGATAATGGATGATATCTATTCCTCAAAGGATTACAAAAAGGAGTATAGCGCAAGCGAACTGCTTTATGAGTTCGGAAAGAGGATCAAAGACGAGGGTTCGATACTAAGGCAGGCATACCTTCATGACGTAAAAATATTCAACCCTGGCATCTTGGACGGTGCGTTCGGAACACAGCTTACGATATACTCGCAGGATCATGACTTCAAGCTTAACCTGATACGCGACGAGCTTGAGCTGAGCAACATAGCCTTTGACCACAAGGTTACAGGCGCTCTTATGATAGGCGGCGGAATAAGCAAGCACCACGTCATATGGTGGAACCAGTTCAAAGGAGGCTTGGACTATGCAGTGTATATAACTACTGCATCACAATTCGACGGCAGCCTCTCAGGCGCAAGGCTTACAGAAGCGGTTTCATGGGGCAAAATAAAGGAGAAGGCAAAATACGTGACAATAGATGGAGATGCTACTATAATATTGCCATTCATGCTTGCCGCCCTGGGCGTTAAATAAGCAAATATGGCAGCCTACTGGCTTTTTACCACGGTCCCATGGTGCGCCTGCCTAAGCACTGCTGCTTCTATTGAGGATATTCCCTTGTCTATGAAATGCAGCTCTGTTTTGGACCTCTTTGCTATTTTGCACGCTATTACATCAAAGATGAAGTTTGACCTGGCAGTCCGTTCATCCTTTTCCATTGCTATCTTTATAAGGTCATCAATCTTGAGCTCGCTCATGAAGCTGCCGTTTTCATCGTAAATGCCCTTAGGGGTGCTTACGTTTATCAGGTGCGTGGCTTCAGTGGCTTCTGCAATAAGCATGGCAACCGTGTCGGTGCTAATGCCAGGGATTATCCCGCCAGTTATTACAATGCTTTTGCTCGAGAGAAATTGCCTTACGCTGTTGAAATCCCCTCTGAATACCTCAGCCGATTCTCCGAAAACTGCGCGCAATAGCCAGGAGTTCAGGTAAGTCGATTCTATGCCTATGTTGTCTTTTATATAATTTGATTCGGTGAAATGCGCAGCGGCGTCTATATACTTGCGGCTGGTATAGCCTCCACCGACGACTATTACGAATTTTGTGCCAGTGCCTGCATGCTTTTTTATCATATCGGCAAATTCAGACATGAATTTCGTATCAAGTGCGCCGTCATCAGTCATCAATGTGCTTCCGCCTAATGATATGACAATGGTGTCCATAACGATCACACATCCTTTATCTCTAATTTATCGCCAACTTTCGGCGCGTACGCCTCGAATCCCTCCCCTTTTAAGTTTTCTGCAAACGATTCGGTATTCTCTGGGCTCCCGTGAACACATATGACTATATTCGGTGCGCTTTCCCGTACGAACTTATACAAATCGTTCATGCCTGCATGCGCTGAAAAGTCATAGAATCCGAAATTCGGCTTTATCTCCTTATCTGATTCCTCTATATAAATCTTGCCCGTGTCAATCAGTTTTCTTCCATTCGTGCCTTCTACTTGGTAACCTGTTAGGAATACCATGGATTCCTTGTTGAGTTTTGTTATATAGTTCATTACAGGCCCGCCGTTTAGCATGCCTGCTGTGGTAAGTATTATCGATCCGCCTTCGAGCGCCTCCTTCCTGTCAGCAATTCCCTCCACCATATTGCACTGGTTCACGGCCTTTGAAAGGGCGCTTGGATCCCTTATGAATTTCGGGTTTGACATGACTATTGAAGTCGCTTCCCTTGCCATGCCGTCCATGTAAACTTTGTCCGCAAGCCCGTTCTTGTACAGTATAACAAGCAGCTCCTGGCTCCTTCCAACAGCAAACGCAGGTACCAGTGCCGTGCCACCATTATCAATTACCTCCTTTACTTTTTCAACAAACTCCTTGACAAGCTTCTGTCTGTCAGGATGCTCCCTTGTGGCGTAAGTTGACTCTATTATAAGCACATCGCTTTTTACCGGCTTCGCGCCTTCATGCATGTATTGCGGCGCCATTTTAAAATCGCCAGTATAAACTATGCGCTTGTTGTATTTTGCATTTGACCTCTCTATCCTGATAAGCGAGCTGCCTGCAATATGCCCTGCATCGAATAATTCTATGTCGAAGTCGCCAATGTGCAGCTGCTTTGAATAGCCAGTGCTCATGTAATGCTTCGTAAACTTGTTCAGCTGCTTTTTGTGGAAGTTTATCCTTTTGTGTTCCTTCCTTGCTATCTTCAATGAGTCGTTAAGCAGAAGCTCCGTAAGCTTTAGCGTCGGCTCCGTGCCTATTGTTGGTATTGACATATCATTGTATAAAGCAGCGACTGCACCGCTGTGGTCCAAATGCGCGTGGCTAAGTATGCAAGCGTCTATGTTTGGCATCGCAACAGGGTACGCTATTTCGTCCTCGACTTTGGCGCCATAATCAAGCATAAGCTTCCTTCTGTCTTCTAGCAATATCGCAGAGCGCCCAACCTCGTGCGCGCCGCCAAAAAAACTTATTTTCATCTACAAAACCTTTTCCATGATGACGGCATGCACAATATACGAACAAGCCATAACTGTTCTTTCTAATAAACTATAAAAAGATTGCTTTTTAATATGTATTAAAGAGCATGATCTAATGCCAGACGAAATTAACTTCATGGACCTCATGGCTGTAAGACGCATAAAGCCCGACACAATCGTAGAAAAGTTTGGCAGCCTGATAAATTCTTCGTTTTTTGATGCCTCCAACATCTTGGGCACTTTGAAGCTTAAAGGTCTTGTAGATTTTACCACATACGTGCCAGGCCAAAACGCGATAACCGTAACAGATTTAGGCAAAAAGCTTATTGAAGAGGCCGACCAAAAAAATGCGATGCCGTTCGATGAGCTGGACCTTGCAATATTAAAGCAGCTTTCCACCGGTAAAAGAAGCTTTGCCGATTTAGGTACTGCAGTAAATATAAGGCCGAAGGACCTTGCAATGCATTTATACAAGCTGGAGAATCACCAGTACATTACTGCCGAGTTCAGGAACGGTATCATAGACATAGCAATGACCGAAGCAGGGTTCATGCAGGCAAACAAAGGCGTAGTCGAGCAAAAGCAACCAGTTGTAAATGCATCACAGCCTGCAATTCAGCAGCCGCCGCCGCCGCCGATGCAGCTTGCGCAGGCTCCAGCAACGCAGCAGCAGACCACAACTGCTTCGCCCAGCGCCGCACATCCTGGAATAACAAATGCCGGCATGCAGCAGCCTCAGCAGAAGCAAAATGCTGCAGAAGACAAAGAGATAAAAGAAATGCAAAGCCAGCTTTCTTCCGCAAACGTCAAAAAATCCAACAAGGCAATGTACCTTGTTGCAATAATAGTGATAATCGTAGTTATAATACTGGTGCTCGCAGCCAAAGGCGTGATATGATTCTATTGCCTTCGGCGCGCACAAAAATACGTGGTGTATAAATGAGCTTGGTAATGGATTATATGGAAGCGCATGAATTACTCAAGAAATTCGGGATAAAGGCACTTGAAGCAAAATACGTAAGCAGCGCTGACGAAGCGGTCAAGTTCTCTCTTGGAAAGCCGATAGTGATGAAGCTTATTTCTGACAAGGCAATACACAAGTCAAAGAGCGGCCTTGTGAAACTAGGCCTTAACTCCAAGGAGGATATTGCAAAAGCTTTCACAGAGCTGAAGGCAAAGGGCGCGGAGCTCAGGCCATACAAAATACTTGTGCAGAGGCAGGTAAGCGGCGGAACAGAAATAATAATAGGCGGAAATACTGATGACCAATTTGGGAAACTGATACTTCTGGGCCTCGGCGGAATATATGTGGAGGTTTTCAAAGACGTTTCAGTGAGGGTATGCCCAATAAGCAGATACGATGCCGAATCAATGCTTGAAGGGCTGAAAGCCAAGAGCATAATAGCAGGAGACGAGAAATCTAAAAATATGGTCATAGGCCTGCTATTGAAGGTTTCGGAAATGCTGGTAAAAAATGAATCCATATCCGAGCTTGATTTAAATCCGATAATACTGCATGACGGCACATACGACGCGGTTGACCTAAGAATAATAAAAAAGTAATTGATGATTGCAATGGCGAAATATTACGATTTGAATAAAATGATGAATCCAAAGAGCGTAGCAATAATCGGCGCATCTCAGAATACAAACAAGATCGGCCATATAATAATGCAGAACTACATAAGCATGGGCTACGGCGGGAAGATATACCCTGTGAATGTAAACGCCGAAGATACAATACTAGGGCACAAGGCTTTCAAAAGCGTACTCGACATAAAAGACAGCGTAGACCTTGCAGTAATAGCGATACCTGCCAAATTTGTCCCGCAATCGCTAGAAGAGTGCGGAAAGGCAAAAGTGAAAAGCGTGATAATAGTAAGCAGCGGCTTTGCAGAAACGGGCAATGCCGACCTCCAGGACGCGATAGTGAGCATAGCAAAAAAATACTCATTGCCGGTCCTGGGCCCGAACTGCCTTGGCGTAATGGACATGTATTCGAGAGTAGATACTATGTTCCTGCCGTCATTCAAGATAGATAGGCCAAGCATAGGGGGCGTCAGCTTCGCATCGCAAAGCGGTGCCGTAGGCAGCACAGTGCTTGACCTGATATCCCATGAAAATTTCGGGCTTTCAAAATTCATATCCTACGGCAATGCGGCCGTGATAGACGAGGCAGACATACTGAATTATCTGGCGCATGACCCGACCACAAAGGTCATAATATTTTATATAGAAGGCGTTAAAAGGGGCAAGGAGTTCATAAAAGTGGCCAAGGAGGCAACAAAGCTCAAGCCAGTGATAATAATCAAGGGAGGCACAACGCCTGCAGGCTCTCAGGCAGCGCATTCCCATACGGCATCGCTGGCAGGCAGCCATCAAGCATACGAGGCGGTCTTTGAGCAGTTTGGCTTCATAAAAGCGCAGAGCCTTGACGAAATGCTATATTTTGCAAAGATATTCGTGACGCAACCTCTCATGACGAAAAACCGCATAGGTGTCATAACAAACGGCGGCGGTGTCGGGGTGCTTGCTGCGGATTCTTTGTATGCCAACGGGCTCCAGCTTGCGCCGTTGTCAGACCAATCGAAGTCCATACTTAGGAAAGTTATGCCGCCAATAGTAAACATGACCATGCCAATGGACATGGCCGGCGATGCCGACGACCAGAGATACGCTGCCGCAATAGACACGCTATCCAACGACCCGAGCATAGACGCATTAATGGTCATAGCACTGTTTCAAACCCCTGGGGCGGACTCAAGGGTGGCAGCCACGATAATAAAATACGGGACGCAAAACAAGAAACCTCTAGTTGTAGTGAGCCCCGGAGGCAATTATGCCGAAGCGCACAACAACATGATGGAAAGCTCTGGCGTGCCAGTATACCCGTCTCCTGAAGACGCTGCGAAGGCCTTGGCTGCGCTTATAAAATATTCTGAGTATAGATCCAGATGGGTGCATAGTGATGCCAAAGATAAAAATAACAAAAAAGATCAACAACATAATAAGTAGGGATAGCAAGGTATTTCTTACAACAACGCGCGAAAGCTATCCCTTTGTCGCAGCCAAAGGAGAAGGCGATTTTGCATACGACATTGCTGGAAATCGCTTTATAGACTTTGCAAGCTTTATATCTGTTTATAATTTTGGCATAAACGGCATCGCCCCTGTGCGGAATGCAATAAAAGCGCAGGTGGACATGCTTATGCACAGCGCATTCACTGATTATTATTCCGAACTGCCTGTCAAATTTGCTGAGGATTTTATAAGCCTGTTCCCAAAAGAATACGGAAAGCTTTTCCTCTCCAATTCAGGAACAGAGGCCAATGAAGCTGCAATAAAATTCTCAAAGCTTATTACAAAAAGGTCATACATAATGGCTTATTATAACTCCTTTCACGGGAGAACATCCGGCGCGCTTGCCCTGACATCGTCAAAAATAGTGCAAAGGGAGCACATGGGACCGTTCACAAACACCGTGCATGTCCCATATCCGTATTGCTACAGGTGCCCCCTGCACCAGACATATCCGGAATGCGGCTTCGCATGCGTCGACTATATTAAAAAATACCCGATGAGCAAAGAAGTCGCAGGCGAGGAAGTGGCAGCCTTTGTAGTCGAGCCTGTGCAGGGTGAAGGTGGCTATGTTGTGCCTCCAAAGGATTATTTCAAGGAGATAAGAAAGCTGACTGAGGAAAACGGCATCCTGCTGGTATCAGACGAAGTGCAGTCTGGCTATTTCAGGACCGGAAAGGCAGTTGCCATGGATCACTTTGGCGTGCATGCAGACATCTATACGTTTGCAAAGTCGGTAGGCGCAGGCCTGCCGCTTGGCATAACAATGCTCAAGAAGAGCCTCGGCGACATACCTTCAGGGTCGCATGCGACTACATTCGGCGGCAACTTGGCCGTAATTGCAGGCGCGCACGCGCTTCTAAAGCACATAAAGCGCAACCGCAGAAGCATAGAGTCCCAGGCAGAAAAGAAGGGGGCAATGATAAGGAAGCGCCTGGCAAAAATGAAAGAAGACTATGAAATTGTAGGAGATGTGCGCGGAGTCGGCATGATGAACGCGATCGAGATCGTAAAAAACAAGAAGAGCAAGGAAGAGGGCATAAAGGAGCGCGAGCAGATACTGGAAAAATGCTTTTATAACGGTCTGCTGCTGCTTCCGGCAGGCGCGTCTTCAATAAGGATAATACCCCCAATCACAATAAGCCTGCCCCACATAAGTGCAGGCCTTGACATACTGGAGGATGCCATAAGGGAGGTAAGCAAGCAGCAAGCAAAGCTGCCTGTAGCCACGATGCCTTCGCGAACGGCTAAGCAAGGGCAAAAAACGCGCAAATAGCAGGTTTTGCGGAAGTATGATACAATATATATATTTTTGCCCTCAAATAGTATTTGCTGTATTCTCTGTATAGAGCTAATATTTAAGGCAGCCTGCTAAGGCTGAAGGAAAATGTGATTTCAATGGCAAATGTGTATGATGTTGAGGCAACCGAATTGGTGCAACTTGTAGCGTCAAGGCTCAAAGGCAAGATCAAAAAGCCAGAATACATTGACTACGTCAAAAGCGGCTCTGGAAAAGAGCGCCAGCCTTCGGACCCTGATTTCTGGTATATTCGCACAGCTTCAATACTAAGGCAGATATACCTCAATGGCCCTGTTGGCGTTTCTACGCTTAGGACCAGATACGGCTCAAGGAAGGACCATGTGGTCCACAGGCATCATCACATGCCTGCAAGCGGCAGTATAATAAGCGATGCGATAAAGGAGCTAGAAACGCTAAAATATGTCAAAAAGACGAAAAGCGGCAGGGTCATAACCCCTGAAGGGAAATCATTTCTTGACAAGCTGAGCAACGAGATCAGCAAGCAGGTCAAGCAGTAGCATGCGGTGGTTTAGTGGCTGAATCCGTCAACGCAGAAAACGATGAAAAAGAGTACAAGAAGGCCTTACTTAAGATGTATAAGGAAGCCCAGAAGGAGCAGCAGATACGCGCAATCCTAAGGCAATACCTTGAGCCTGAAGCGTATGAAAGGGCCATGAACATAAGCGTTTCAAACTCAGACCTGTACATGCAGATAGCGAACCTCATAGTTTCGCTTATACAGTCAAACCAGGTAAGCGGCAGGATAACCGACCAGCAGTTCGTGTCGTTGCTGAACAGGCTTACGTACAAGAAGGAGCCTAAAATAGAGTTTAAGCACAAATAAGGATCAGGTGTCTATATTATGTCTAAAAAAAGCGAATTAAAGAAAAAGCGCCTTGGCAAGATGCTCAAGCGCTCTAGAAGGATACCAGTGCTTGCAATGCTGCGCACGCACAGGCGCATACAGCAGAACCTCTTCCAAAGGAACTGGCGAAGGACAAAACTCAAACTGAGGTGAAGAAGTGGCAACCAAGCTCGTCACAATAAACATAAGGCAATATCTGGTAAGGCAACCCAGGAACAAGAGGCAAAAAAAGGCAAGCAGCTACGTGAGGGAGCGCATAGCGCACTATGTAAAGGTATCGCCTTCAAACGTAAGGCTGGATCGTGAGCTCAACAGCGCCATAACAAAATACTACTCCAAAAGGATGCTTCCGCTGAAGGCAAGCGTAAATGTTGACAAAGGCATAGCAACTGCAACGTTATACAACCCAAAGCCAGCCCAGCCTGCGGCTCCACAGCCAAAAGCTGAAAAGGCGCAGAACACTGCAGAAAGCAAAGCCAAGCCTGCAGCCAGCAAAGCAGCTGCAGAGGCGAAAAGCCAGGCAGGAAACGAGCCATCTGCCGAAGCGCAGAATAGCACCAAAAGTGCCAAATGACAATTACGCTGCTTCTACGGCCTTCAATAAAAAGCACCAAGGCAGGTAACCAATGCCCATAATAAAATACTCCATACATGACAGCGGCTATGTGGGCGCATATGCAACAGCCACAGATTCAAGAATATTCGTCGGAAGCTCATTGAATAAAGCTGCGCAGCGCGCCATATCCGGCGCTTTAAACGCAGATTGCATACCGATAACTATAGGCATGTCTGACCTGATAGGTGTCTTTTCAAGGGCCAATTCTAACGGAATGGTACTGTCAAACGTGGCAACAGACATGGAGCTAGCCAACATAAAGAAGAATGCAAAAGGCATGAATATTGGCATCATAAAAAGCGGCCTAAATGCAATAGGCAACAACATACTGGCAAATGACAAGATTGCAATAGTGCATCCCGGCTACGATTCGGCTTCGATTTACGAAATATCGGATGCCCTCGGCGTTGAAGCAATAAGGTATGACAGCGATTCGTTCAAGACTGTGGGAGCCAGCAACGTACTTACAAATAAAGGGATCTTGATAAATAACAAGTCTACCGATGCCGACCAGGAGTTTTTGGACAAGGCGACCGGAATGTCTTCAATGCGCAGCACCGCAAATACGGGAGCATTGAGCATAGGGCTTTCTGTGATTGCCAATTCGTATGGCATTGTGGCAGGCTCTGATACAACTGGCTTTGAATTGGCGAGGATTGCAGAAGCCTTGAACATAGAATAGGCTAAATTAGTTAGCTGCATAATGATAAACTGCAAAGGTGAATTTAATGGAATATGTAATAAAGGGTAAAATCACTGGAAAGAACCCTGTCAAATTCGAGCTAAAAACCAACGCCGAAAGCGAATCGCACGCACGAACGCTTGCAATCGTGGCATTGGGCGGCAAGCAGGGCATTAAAAAGGGCCACATACAGATAAACGAGGTCACAAAGGCCAAGCAATAGTGGTCTGATTGAATGGCTGAGCAAAACGATGCTGAAAAAACGATACAGGGCCTGCAATACATGCAGCAGGTGTACCAGAGCCAGTATGAGGCAATAACCAACGAAACAAGCCTTCTCGTTGAATACATAAACGACCTCAACATGACAAAGTCCACTATAGAGCATAGGGAAAAGCTCAAATCTGCAGGGCTGCTTTCCCCGATAGGCTCAAAGGCGTTCATAAATGCTACAATATCAGAAAACACGAAGTTCATAATAAATGTCGGGGCGAATTATTTCGCGGAGCAGACAGCCGAAGAAGCGCTCCAGACAATAAACAGAAAGATAGAGGGCTATACCGAGCAGTTTCAATCCCTCATCAAAGCGCGAAGCGAGGTAGAGAATGCCCTTTATGACATAGCCGCAAAGCTTGAAAATATACTAAAGCAGGAATAGAAATGTTCGATGAGCTTAAAAAGAGGCTTTCAAACGCGATAAAAACAATAGCAAAGAGGGAAGCTCAGGAATCTATTTCTTCAGAAAAGGAAGATATATCTGCTCCGGTCGAAGCACGCGAAGAGAATCCGGAAGAGGCAAGCACTTACGAAAGCGCAGCGGCCGTTCCGTCAAACATCCAGGAAAAAGGCGAAAAGGAAGAGGCAGCAGAGCAAAAAGGCCCGCAGGCTATAAAGCTTTCAGCAGGCACGAAAATAAAAAGCATATTCGTAAAGGAAGTGAAGCTCAGCGAGCCTGAAATAGACAGGTTCTTGGAGAATCTGCGCATGTCTTTGCTGCAGTCAGACGTATCTTACGTTACCACTGAACGCCTGCTTGGCGACATAAAGACCAGGTTATCCGAAACCGGCTTCAGCTCAAAATCCATACATGCCGAGGTAACAGAGACTGTTAGGAAATCTCTGCTAGAGCTCCTTGAAAAGGGGAAACCAAAGGAGTCATTCCTAGAGAAAGTTAAGGCAAGCATCAGGGAAGGCAAAAGGCCTGTTGTTATAATGTTCTTGGGCCCAAACGGGACTGGAAAAACGACCACGATAGCAAAGATCGCCTACTTGCTGAACAAGAACGGCGTCAGCACAGTGTTTTCCGCAAGCGACACTTTCAGGGCCGCAGCCATAGAGCAGACAATGTTCCATGCTGAAAAACTTGCCTCCCCTGCCATACGCGGCAAATACGGCGCAGATCCGGCAAGCATAGCTTTCGACGCGATAGAATACGCCAAGTCGCATGCCAAGGATGTGGTATTAGTAGATACCGCAGGCCGCCAGGAGACAAACAAGAACCTGCTAAACGAGATAGCAAAGATGGAGCGCGTCGCAAAGCCGGATTTCACAATATATGTCGGCGAAAGCACCACAGGCAACAGGGCCGCAGAGCAGATATCCGAATTTTTAAAATTTGTAAAGATTGACGGAATAATACTTACAAAGCTGGACTGCGATGCAAAGGGCGGAAATGCGATATCCATATCCGATGTTACAGGGCTCCCTACATTATTCTTCGGCACCGGCGAGTCATACGAAGACCTTATAAGCTACGATCCGTATTTCATAGTAAACGCCATATTCCCAAACTGACCACATAGCCTCAATCAACAACAATTTTAAAACCTGCATGACAAATAAAAACGATGGTTGAATGAACGATAAGCTTTATGACCTGGAAGATGTCCTACTCACGAAGCTTGTTGGCAGGTTTGCCAATATAGACGACCCTAAAAAAAGGGACGACCTGATAAGGAACACTGCAAAGGAGATGCGTCCAGACTTAAAGGAAGATGACCTGGCAGAGATGATAAAGGATATCAACAGCCTTTCACCAATAGACGAATTATCGCGCCAGGAAACGATAGAGGATATAATGGTAAACAACACAAGCAGCATATTCGTATACGATTCCAACGAAGGCTCAAAAAAGCTTGACACGAAATTTGATAACAGGGAGAAGCTTACGAGATTCGTAAACAAGCTAAAGCTTTATTCCACCAACGAGATAGCGAAGGGCAACATCCTTGATGTACACACGCCTTTCGGAAGCAGGGCCAATATAGTATCATCCCCTCTTGGATATGACATAACCATAAGGAATTTTAAGCGCAAGCCCCTTAGCATAATCGACATAATTAACTCAGGCACGCTTGATTACAGCATAGCAGCAAGGCTATGGCTATACATGGACGGCTTCAAGGTGAGGCCTGCGAACCTTCTCATAGGCGGCATGCCTGCAGCAGGAAAGACAACGCTGCTCAATGCACTTTTCTCATTCATAAGGCCGGAGCAGCGTGTGGTAACAATAGAAGAAACATACGAACTCAATACTGCAACGCAGGAGAATTGCGTGAGGCTTGAAACAAACGAGGACATGCCGCTTGTCGAGCTGGTGAAAAACGCATTGAGGATGAGGCCTGACATGATAATAATAGGAGAGGTCAGGGGCGATGAAGCGAACGACATGATAACAGCTATGAACATAGGAAAGATATGCATAGGCACCATACACGCAGCCTCTTCGCGTGATATCATAAACAGGCTCCAGCATTCTCCTATGAACGTGCCTATGGACATAATACCTGTGATCGATGCACTCATAGTGCTTTCGCAGGTCTACGAGCATGGGCAGCCGCACAGGAGGATCGTGCAGATATCCGAGCTGGCAGGGATAGAAACGCAGATACTGCTGTCAGACTTGTACAAGATAGATTACAAGACCCACAAAGCGTCACCGATACTGCCAAGCGTTACTTACAGGGATACGCTTGCCTCGCTAATAGGTGTGGCCCCGCCAGACATACTTGCAGAAGAGAACGTAAGGGCGATGATACTGGCACAGCTTAACAAGCTAGGCCGCCGCGACATAAAAAGCATAAGCGAAATCGTCAGGGACTATTATATCGATCCGGAAAGCACGCTCGCTAACTTAGGGCTAAGCAATCTTCATCCGGTAGTGCGCACCTGATCTTCCTGCTGGTTCAAAAGCGAATATATGTTCTCTATATGCTGCGCTATGGCCATCCCTTTGTCGGTGAGCCTTATGAGCTTGCCCTTTCCGTGCCTTTCGCTTGAAACTATGCCTGCATCCTCGCACAGCTTTATAAAATTGCAGGAATGCACATACGTCGAAGAAGATGCCTTTGCCAGCTCGCCTATGTCCCAATCCTTGCTCCTGTCTTTCAGCAGCAGTATTATGGATGTCTGCTTACCCTTTAATAAAATATTTAAAGGCATAAAAGAATAATAAAAGAACTACTATATAACTTTTTTTATTTATTCTATATAAAATTATAAACAAGGTGTAATAACGAAAGGAGGAATCAGCAACAACAAATCATTGCCCTTTTTGTTTATTGCAACTGGCAGCGTGCTTATACTAATATCTGCAATACGCGGCGCGATAATGCTGATTGCGTTTGTTCACGGCATCCCAATACACACCATAAGGGACATAAGCGTAAATGTGATAAATGTTACGTTTGATTTCATAATACCTTTTGTCGGGGGAGTGCTGCTTTTCTTTGCCGGCGTGATGATTCAGAGAGTGCAGGCCGAGGTAAGCGTCCATGCAGCGACGAGAATATACGAGAAGAGGTCTAAGGCCAAAAACGACAAAATAATAAGCAAAATGCTGAATAAAAACGACCTTATGATAATAGAAATGCTAAGGAAAAACAAAACGATGCTGCAATCAGACATCGTGTCGATGAGCGGCTTCTCGAAGGTCAAGGTGCACAGGATACTCAGGAAGCTTGAAATAATGGACATCATAAGAAGCAGCAGATTTGGGATAACGAATAGGATAATGCTTATCAACGATAGGACTTCCGATTTTCAGAGAAAAGCATAAGGCTATTAAATTAATCTGATGATATATATTTAGGCGCCAAGGTGTATAAAAATGGTGAAGTTCATAATAGGAAGACAGCTGGTAGGCAAGAAAGTCATAACGAACGATGGGTATGACGTCGGAAGGTTCGTGGATGCTGACATTAGCCCCATAACTGGGAAGATCAGCGCTTTTATAATAGAGCCCAACATGGACAGCAGCATAGCAAACAGGTTCAAGATGGACAGCGGTCAGATAAGGATACCCTACAATGCCGTCCAAGCGGTCAACGATTATATAGTCATAGATAGGAAAACTATGTGAGAGCGCCATAAAGCGGTGATCTTATCATAGTCTGCGGAGGAGATGAAGCTGGAAGAGGCGCATTGCTAGGCCCATTAGTTGTTTCCATAGTGGCTGTGAGCAAGGGCGCACAGCACAAATTTTCAGAGATAGGCGTGCGCGACTCAAAGCTGCTGACCCCCCACAGGCGTTCTATCCTTTTCGATGCCATCCGCTCCATAGCAAGCGAGGTCAAAACCGACATAATCATGCCGGCAGACATAAACGAGGCTATGAAGAAGGGCATATCTCTAAACGAGCTCGAAGCCATAAGGTTTGCACGGCTTTTTGACACGATGGAATCTAATATCCATTCGTTTTACATAGACTCTCCTGATGTGATAGCTGAGAGATTTGGCATAAGGCTGAAGATGCTCTCGTCCAAGCCCACAAGGGTCATAGGCGTAAAAGGCAAGCGCAGCACAAATGCTGCCAAGAATCCAGTCAGGCTGATAGCCGAGCACAAAGCAGATACAAAATATCCTGTTGTATCCGCAGCCAGCATAATAGCGAAAGTGACTAGAGACGCTGAGATAAGCAAGCTGGAAAAGAAGCTGAAGTTCAGGATAGGCTCTGGCTATCCATCGGATTACAAGACCATAGAGGCAGTGCGCAGCCACCTTTACAATAGCAAGCTCACAGAGCACCTGAGGATGCGCTGGAAAACCCTGGAAAACATAAAGCAGGCAAAAATATCCGACTTCTATTGAGGCTCTCCAAGCAAAAGCCTATATAAAGAAAAGTATAAGAACTAAATGTGGATCTGTAGCGCAGTTTGGATAGCGCACCCGGCTTCGGACCGGGCGGTCGCGGGTTCAAAATAAGCCAATGCTTATGAAACTCCCGCCAGATCCGCAATAAGCATTGTAGCATTTAGGACTATTGCTGGCGAGCATGCGCCATTTATCGGTGACGAAGGTAAACGATGGAAAAGGTATATAAACATGAATAGCCATAAAAGTTGTATGGACCTGGCCCAGCAGCTTCCATTGCTGGAAAAATTCATAGTATTATCCACAAAAGGGAGCAGCATGATGGGTATCAAAGGCAAACGCATGCCAGTGCGTATGCGGAAAAGCCTATATACATTGCAAGCGATCAGCCATGACCATTGAAGAAGTCTATCTGCCGTACGAAAGGGCTATGCTGCTCAAGCAAAAGCATGAGCAGCTGCAAAGGCTGGAAGAGATGTGCAGATGCAAGATAAGCTTCGCCGAAGGCAACCTAATACAGATAGAAGGCGAAGGCTACGATGCCTATGTGACAAAAGAGGTTGTATTTGCATTTGGGCGCGGCTTTGGCCTAAGGACCGCAGAGCTGCTGCTAAAAGACGATTATTATTTTTCATCTATAGACATAAAAGGCCTGCAGGGAAGCAAAAAGCGAGTCCTGAACATAAAATCAAGGCTTATAGGCACTGACGGCAGGGCCAAGAAGTACATAGAAGGGGTCAGCAGCGCGCATATAGCAGTATACGGGGATACCATATGCTTTATAGGCTCGGTTGCCGCAATAAGCGAAGCAGAGACCGCGGCGAAAACAATAATAAATGGCGGATCGCACAGGCTGGCTTACAAAAGGATGGAGGCTGCACATAGAAAAAATAAGAACAGCGCATAAACTGGCTGCAAGTGTATAACATGGCGGAGAGGAAGGCGAATGAGATATTCAAGGAATTCAGGGAGCATTCAATAGCGGAGTTTTTCAAAAAGAACAAGCAAATGCTCGGCTATGCCGGCATGGTGCGGTCTATGGTCACAATAGTCCATGAGTATGTAACTAACTCCTTAGACGCATGCGAGGATGCAGGCATACTGCCATCGATAGACGTTGAAGTTGCCCAAATAGGCGAAAACAGGTACAGCGTCATGGTCCGCGACAACGGCCCTGGCATACCGAAAAAGTTTGTCGGTAAGGCGCTGGCAACCATACTTGCCGGAACGAAGTTCCACAGATATGTACAGCAGAGGGGTCAGCAAGGAATAGGCGCTTCTGGGTGCACGCTTTTCGCACAGGTCACGACAGGCAAGCCGATAGCAGTCAAATCGTATACTGGCGTAAGCGAATGCTATTCTTGCACAGTGGCCATAGACACGGTCAACAATAAGCCCATAATAGCAGCAATGAAGGATATTCCAAACGAAACTGGCGCTACAGGCACTGAAGTATATGGGGAATTTTCAGGCGTAAAATACGAGAATAGCGACCATGGCGTGTACGAATATCTAAAGAGGACAGCTCTTGCGAACCCCCATGCCCAAATAAGGTTTAAGGATCCGGAAGGCAAGGAATACACTTTTGTAAGGTCTACTGATGCAACGCCAGGCGTACCAAAGGAGACAAAGCCGCATCCGCTAGGGCTGGAGGTAAACGACATAATAGACTTTGCAAAAAGAAGCACGCAGGGCAAGATATCGCAGTTTTTGCTTGAGTCATTTTCACGCGTCAGCAGCTCTAAAATCAACGAGCTCAAGCAAATATGCGGCGTCGATATGGAAAAGCCGCCAAAAAGCATAACATGGGACGACGCTGAAAAGCTCATAAAGGCGTTCAGGTCCATGAAATGGCTAGCGCCTGACGCAAGCGTAATAAGCCCGATAGGCCAAGAGCGCATAAAGCTTGCGATAAAAAGCATACTTAACCCAGAATACATGCACGTGATAGAAAGAAAGCCGGCAGTGTTCAAAGGCGGCATACCGTTCATTGTGGAAGCGGCAATAGCTTATGGCGGGCTTGCAGGAAAGAAGCTTGAAGGTGGCGAATATGCCGGAAGCATACTGAGATTTGCGAACAGGGTCCCATTGTTATTCGATACCGGTAGCTGTGCAATAACACAAGCTGTGCGGTCAATACAGTGGAAGCGTTACAATATAGATATAGACAATCAGGCCGTGAGCGTGTTTGTAAACATATCGTCAGTGTATATACCATATTCAGGAGTCGGCAAGGAAGCCATAGCGCAGGAAGACGAAATAATAGAGGAGGTAAAGCTTGCTCTTCAGGATGCTGCAAGGAACATACAGCGCTACATGCACGGCAAGCAGCAGATCAACTTGGAAACTAACAAGTACAAGACGATAATACGTTACGTGAGCCAGCTTTCTAAGGATCTCAGCAATCTGACTGGTGAGGATAAGCAAATTATAGAGCACAAACTTTCGGATTTGGTGTCTGAGCACTACCCTAAAATCAATGATAAAACCGAAAGCAACGACGAAGATGATACGGAATTCAAAGTAATAGAAAAAGACCCTGGTGAAGATTCGTGAATCATGACGACGGTCATTCGAATGCGTAATCTATGTCATCCACAGACACTAGTTTTATATATCCTGCTGAAATGTAAAGCTTGAGCTCCTCAGCCGCAGGATCTGATTTTGAATAAAGCAAGTCTTTGAAATCCTGCATCTTATTCTCATCAAGGAAGACCAGATATGTCTTTGAGTTTGCCGTTATTGTTACGCTCTTGAATTTGCTCGTTGGAGCATAAATGATTATGTTCCGCTTCTCACCGTGCACTAGTATGCTCGTATCAGCGTTTTCAGCAGAGTCCAAGTCAGTAAATACGTATGCATGCGTAACGCAGTAGAGCCTTAGCTTCTTGAAAATTGCCAGGTACTCTATGTCATGGCCGCTTTGCGCTATCCACTCCTTTGGCGCATAGAGGTCTCCTGCAGTCACAAGCAACCCGGCTCCAACCAACTGGTCCAATACAACCTCTATATTTGCCTCTGTAAGGGTTACTGGTATGCCATTATACCTTATGTTATTCGCTATCGCTACTTTTATCTCCGCTTTTGAAAGTGGCATGTAGCGCCAGTGGTAGAAGATGTTGAGCTTTGTAAAGGTGTTTACTACGTCCTGTGCCTTGAGCGATATTGCAGTCTTCTGCTGCTTTGGCAGTCTCGGGACATCAATGTAGAATTCATCCCTGTTGGGCGCCCTTACCATCGTTACCATCAGCAATACTACTATTATGACCACAATAAGCGAAATGTCCCTAACACCTATGTGTATCACTGGCGCAGGGTTGGAAGTCGAATATATGAGATGGGTCGAAAGCATGCTAAAATTATATTTTAGCTTGCCGTACTGTATCCCAACTGTACTTGGCAGTGCATAAAGCAATGTGCCGTTATTTATTGTTCCGTTGGATCTATAGTTTCCGTTTAACGTCACGTTATAACTTATTCCTGAGAGCGGCACCCCTGCGGCAGTGATGTAAAACCTGTATATGTTGTGCGTATAGTTCGCTGCAATCTCGCGTATGCTAACATTCGGTATGTCGAATAATGCCGCAGCGTACTGCTGATTAGAAAAGCTGTCCAGGGTTATTATATACCTGCCGGGCCCTTCAAGCAGCTTCATGTATTTAACGAAAGTAAAATTTCCAGAAGCAGATATGTAAGGCAAAGGTATTGACGAAACTGTGGACATGTTGATATTGTATATGGTCAAATGCGGCTGAATGCCTATTGGCGTTGCCGAATGCGTGAACACCTCCATTGTTATGTATTCAGCGACATTCGGAATTATAAGCCCTGGCATTGATATGCTGCCGTTATAGCCATATGACGGGAACGAACTCAGATAGTAATACGTTTTACCTGGTAAATAACTGGAATTGGTATATAGCACAACGCGCAAGTTGCCGGAGAGAAGCCCGCGCATGTTCTGCGGAGTATAATTTATCGGCTTCGGCTGATTCATTATTATGCCTTCAGCACCAAAATCATGCTTTGACGGGTTTATAGATATGTTGCTGATCCCATAAGAGTAGCGCGGCAGCCAAAAGCCTAGCGATATAGCCTTTGCCATATCATCAGCCGCATCGGAAACGTTGTTCCATGAATCAAGGTAGTTCGAGAAGGCAACTATGCTGCCGTTTAAAGCATTCACGTATGTGGCGCTGCCGAAATTATTGCCTATTGTAAAGGAGAATGTTGAGCTATTGAAATAGAAATCCGGTCTATGGGTCACAGAAGAGCCACCAGTGACCATGTAATATGGCACATTGCTATTTGGCACGATTATTCCATCTGGGAGTATGACCCTGGAAAAGGACTGGCCTATGTATATTATGCTTGTTCCTTTTCCAAGCAGGTAGCCTATTAGGGTGGTGTTGCTGTAGTTTCCTAGCATTACGCTAGGCAGCAGGCCAGTAGGTATAATCAATATCGAGTCATTTTCGATGGAGGCTACAGAGGACATGTTTATTATTGTCACATTCGGGTACATGGAGCCAAGTCCGTATTCCTTTAAAGAGCTGTTCACGTCTCCGTAAAACAGCGAAATGCCTGCGCAGTTCACGCAATCCGAAGTTGCATTAAGGATGTACACTTTGACAGGAAACGGGCTTTTGAGCAGCGTTGCGTTGAAGTACACCTTAGATATGTTCGAGGCAGAATATGACACGAGAGAATATGGGAGTATCAGCGTGCTGCTGTTATAATCAAGCGCGTTCTGATAGCTGACATACGCGCTTAGCGACGTATTGAGGCGCACGTGCGTAACCGTCGTACTCGGGGGCGCTTTTATATGGCTTAAGACTACAGTAAGGTATAAGCCGCTCCCAAGCATTGCAACTAAAAATATTACGACAATAACTGCTATTATGACTTTCAGCTTTGCCAATCCCTATACACCATTAATACTCCTTCTTTTTTGCAAAGGCCTTTGAAAAAAGTCTTGTAAGCGCATTCTCGTGGCTTCCTACGCGTTTAATGATCCCATAGATCCTTATGTACTTGATCCTCCTGTTTATCCTGACGTCATATTTCATGCTTTAACCCTTGAGCTCTATATAGCCTGTTGAAACCATCTTGTTTAGCATCTGCTCGACGCGCGGAGGGGATATCTTGTAGGTTTTTGAAAACTCCATAAGGTCTATCGTATTGTTATGCGCATCGATCCAGTCCTCTATCATTACCATGAGCGACTCGTCCGAAAATGTCTCAAGCGATGACAGCCTGTTTTTCAGATCCCTGTTTTCGGCTGAAAGCTGCGCTGCCTGGACAGTCAGGTTTTTATTCGAAGCGGTAAGCTCTATGTTGAGCCTCTTCAATTCCCTGTATTCATTGAACAGCGAATCGTAGTTGTTGAAAAGCGCGCTGTAATTTTGCGACAGCGAGTTAAGCATGTCGTCTATGGCAGAATCCACATACTGGTATGTGCCTGCGGGGTCTGCATAATAGAGGTCAGTTATCAATGACAATATGCCAAGAAGGTTCTTTATAACATACAGCCTTCGCATCTTTTCGCTTGTGTCCTGCGCTATCGAATATTGCACAGATATCGTGTCAGGCTTCAATGTTATTATGAAGAACAGGAATGGGTTTTTCTGTATATCCCTGCTTTCTATGTTCAGCATCACAAGGCTGTTGTCCGGATTTATTTTTATGGAGAACATCTGCAGCGTGGAAAGCCTTTTGGATATGGTCTGGAAGTCGCCGGTCAGCGTACCCTTAAGCGTGAACTCCGCAATTTTGGGCTCAACAAGCCCCGTTTCATTAGCCATTCAAACAAACCTTAGCCAATTTGTGCATTATAATTTTTATATGCACACTTTTATAATGTTTTAGCCGCACTTCTTATATTCAAAAGCGCATCAACTCTTTATACGGGCAGTGCCCTTTTTGGCTTCCGGCTGCGCCTTCAACCCTGGCGTATAGCTCAGAAGGGACAATGCATACATAAGCGCAATGACAACAATGCCAGCGACAACCGCCCCGATGCTCCTGCCTGTAGCTATAAGCACAGCGGCAAAAAGCACACCTATCACCAAATAGGATATTGTCTTGGTGTTATACGAATCCCTAGCCTTTTTATATTTTACATAGCAGTCCTTGCAAACGACAAGCCTGTAGCCCTTTTCGTTCTTAGTCACGTTCTTCTTAAACCAGCGCATCGCGTCTATAATCCTGTCGTTTTTTACTTCAAGGCCGTCCTTCTCCAAGCCGCATATTATGCAGCGCGATTCCTTCTTCATCAAATCAACTTAAGCTTATGGTTGCATCGAATATCCTTCCCGATTCAGCAAGCAGTCTCTGCTCCTCCATGCTGTTTATTGCATCGTTAATGGTTACATCGTCCATGCCAAGCCTTCTAAATATGTTTATTATGGCATCGCGCTTCAGGTTTATCTTTTCAAGCATTCCGGCAAAGGCTATGGCGTTTACGTGCCTGTGCATCTTCTCCATGTCTGAAAAGAGCTTCTCTATGCTGCTCTCATCTACCTTGTATATGGTGAGCACCCTTCTCAGCTCCTGCCTGCTTATCACAAACGTATCCTTAGGCATTCATAACACCTGTCGATGAAATAATCCTAGTTATAAGCATATCATCTATGCTGAGGCTCTTCAGGAACGACACTATGTCTGCATTCGTGACCCCGTTCGTTGCCATGAGCCTTACAAAGTCAAGTATCTTCAATGACCTGCCTTCGGTGTCAATGGTGCTGAATATCTTGTTTATAGAATCAACGTTCACATTATACTCTATGAACTTGTTCTTAAGCTCCTCTTCCTCAAACTGGTAATCGCGCTGTATAATGCCTGCACTGAGCTCGCTTTGCGTCAGCACATCTGACAGGTCTATTGTGTACACGTACAGCGGCTCCTCGCCCTTGACCCTGTCCAATACGAATATTTCTGGGAACTGCAGCGATGTCTGGAAAGCCATGTTAACCGCGGCCTGCCCAACTCCAAATTTGCTTATCTCAGACCTTATGAAGTCTGAAAAATTAAGGGATCCCTGCACGTAGTCAAGGAACTTTTCGAACTTTATCCTTAGTATGAAGGATGTTCCCACGTTTGAGAATATTGCTTCGTTTATGTCTGTTGGGTTTTGTGACGCCACTATAAGGCCGAACTGGTACTTCCTGCCCTCCCTTACGATCATAACGGCATCGCTTTTTTCATCGCCTGCAATTTTCCACGCTTCATCAAGCACCACCAATGTGCGTATGCCCTTATTTTCGCTCCAGCCCTCGAATCGCATGCGCTCCTTTAACGTCTGCAGTATGAACAAGGCAGCAAGGGCCCTGAATCGTTCATCAGGCAGGCCGGACAGGTCTATATCAACCAGCCCTGAGCTTGCGAGCTTCTGCAGGTTTATTGTGCTTTTCCTTGAAAAATAATCCTCGCCCTCCCTTGCAAATTGCCTTAGCCTGTATATTGCATTTTCAAGCTCTGCAGGATATTCATAGGTGCCTTCCTGCAGCTGCTCCTCGAGTATCGATATCGCATCCTTCAGGGTAGGCGCGTCTTTTCCTTCCGGCGCAGGCTCTGCTATGTTGAACCCTGCGTTGACATACGCCTGCTCTATAGCTTCTTCTGTGAGCCGCCTCTGCTCCGGATATGCTGCTATATCCGTCAGTATCTCAAAAGATGTCAGTATCTGCTTTGTCCTGTCCAGGGGTTTCATTCCTGAGAGGTCCATGATGTTTATATAGTCTCCTTTGCCTAGCGATACTATTACGCCGCCGCTCTGTTTTACCCATGCTTTGTACTCGGCAGCCCAGTCTATTATCACTGCATTTGTATCCCATATATAGCTGGCCCTTATTAGGAAAGTTTTCACGAAATAGCTTTTTCCCGCGCCTGTTATTCCTACAACTGCTATATGCGGGTTCGTGAGGTTCGTGAAAGACCAGCTGAACGGGACCTTGAACAGCTTCGTGCTTCCTATGTATATTGCCTTGAATGGGTCGTTTATCAATACGTTTGCAGGCGGCTCAGGGGGCCTTGACATGAAAGCCCTCTTCCCTATTTCATTGCTCATTATATGCTGCAATTTTAATATGGACATTATAATCAACTCTCCTGGTCAAACATGTTTGTCAATTCGCTGAACGTTGTCGGCAGTGAAAAATTGAAGTTGAATGTTGCATAAAGCTCCCTGCCAATGATCCTCTGCGTTGCCACATCGAAGGCGCTGAAATTCAGCTTAAGCTGCTCTATCTGGCCTTCCAGCGCGTCAAGAGCTGCCTTCTCCGACACTCCAATTGCAGTAGTCTCTATATACATGACCGTAGCTATCGGCTTTTCTCCCTGCGAGATTCTGTTTATCTTTGCCTGTATTGTATTGAGCTTTCTTTGGATATCTGATATTGTGACTTCGTTGGCATTGTTCTGCATGGCTCTTGAGAGCTGGAATTCCTGGTACGAACGTTTGCCTTCAAGCTCGTCCCTTATTCGCTGCACGTCCTGCCCTGCCGAAAGCACGTGGAATTTGAATGGAAAGTTTACGTTCATTACCATCTTTTCCCATGTGTCTGGGGCATTGGTCATTTTGTCCTCGTCATCCTCAGGCGCATTCTCCTCCCTGAAAGTGTAGCTGAATAGGTTCACGGCTATATACCCTGTTGCATAGAATATGCCGTTCACGTTCTTTATCACTGTGTTCTGCGCCTTGTTTATAAGGTAGTCCTTAGAAGGCTGGAAGCTAACACCCAGAATCGAGGTTATTGTTGAGAAGATCCTGTCATCAGCCCAATTCATTGCAAGTATGAAAATGGCTGTCAATACGAGTAGCAGTATCGCAATCGCATGCAGTATGCCTTTTCCGAAAGCCGACAGGCCTACGAAAGCAAACAGTATTATTATAAGGCAGAAAAGCAGATACATGAGCTTGACTTCATCCATTAGATCACTTGTTCTTGTATATTCTTGTTTATCTGCTCGGTTACCGTTGAAAATGGTATCAGGTATTCCGGCTCGACGAACTTGAGCAGGTCAGCTCCTGTTATTATGCTTGGCGGGACGCCGAACAGCGACCCTATCCCGGACATGAGCTCCCTGGCCTTTTGCTGGGCTATGCTTATGGCTTCGTACTCCTTGCTGCCTGTTGCTGACACTGTCACATAGGAAAGGAGCTCGAATGACAGGCTTTTGCTTATGCTGTCAAGCATGTTCCTCCACATTGCAAGCTTGCCCCTAACCCTCTCAAGGTCCTTTTTCGGGGCATTCTTGTCCTGCAGCTCAGCCTCCTCGTTTTCGGTCATGCTGATCGTTTCCCTGAGCTTCTGTATGTAATCATCCTTGTTCATCACATAGAGCTCCGTAGTGTACCTTGCCGGATCCTTAGAAAGGCCAACGAGCTTGCTTATCTGCATTGCAAAATCCAGCTTTTCTTCATCTTCCATCTCTGTAGCAGACCTGTAGACAGGTATTGATATGTACACAGTGGCTATGAAATTGTCTCCGACCCTTTTAAGTATTGTGTCCTCGGTTTGCGACATCCAGTAAGCATTCTCCTTGCTAAGCACTATATGCCTTTTGTGCTGCTTTATAAGCGGTATTATAAGGTACGAATAGTACTTCGATGAAAATGCCAGTGCGTCAAAAATCATCGAAAGCAGTAGGAATATGATTTTTATGTAGGCTGGGATGAGCAGGTCCGGCGCCAGGATCACAACGCCAAGAAATATTGCCGATATAAACAACAGCCCTACAAAAACCATCGATTGACTTGCCATTATATCATTCTTAGTTTGTTTTAAAGTTTAATAAATTTATCTAAACGGGATCATATGAATCCGGCGCGAAGCCTTCCGCTCATCCTTGCAGTGCCTCCTATAAAGTTGGCGAGCTGCACTATGAATGCATATGTCACTGCGCTTATCAGGGCAGGGTAGAAGAGTATCAAAAGCCAGAACGAATTTATCGTAGACTCTATGCTGCTTAGGTTTGTGACCAATGGGCTTGTGGATGTGAGGGCATTAAGCTCAGCTCCTCGTCCAGCGCCATACCTTGCAAGCAATGCCGATTCGGCATTGAGCTGCGTAATCAGGTGCGGTGCCGTAAAGTAGAAAGCGACTGCAAACAACAGCGGCATTACAAAGTAAAAGCCTGCCGCAGTCGCTATGAGTATGCCACCAAGCGATCTGGTTGGAAGTATTGCCCTCAATATCACGCCAGGCACCAGGAATACAGGTATTGCGGCCACGGCAAAGAATACTATAAGGTAATATTCCGCGTACAACGCAAGTATGCCGTCTGCTATGAACGAAGTTATGACTGCCGTCGGCTCTATGTAGAATATATCCAATCCCAAGAACGCAAGCGGCACTATCTCGTTGGTTATGTTGGCTGCAGGATACGCTGGCGTCGATATTGTCGCCTTGATTGACGATAAATACATATCATAGAAATATGTGCGGAACAATTCGTTATAAACGTTTTCTGCTGAGTTTATTGTCGTGGTTATAAGGTGCAAAGCAGTTGCGTAGGGGTTTATCGCCCCAACGAAAACGCCAGGCACCAGGCCGAATACAACTGCGCTTATGTAAAGGAATAGCACCACAATAATGGCGCTCGCAATCGCCTCATAAAGCTCCCCTACTCCGAAATTCCTTATCCTGCTGTTTTTGGTAGCTGCCCCAACCATAAATATGCCTCCTGCAATGAGGAAAGCTATAAGCACCACTATTATGGCTATTGGTATGTAGCCCTGCCACGAGAAGTATATAGATTCGTTTATCGGGCAGTACCATGGCTCAGTGCTCTGAATTGTCTGTTCCAAGCTTGGAGGGAGCAGCCCGCACCTGAGCGGCGGCGGCGTAGGCGTCGGGGTGCACGCAATCATATTGCTCGGGCAGCCGTTCGACGGGCCTGTAGTCTGATAGCTGCAGTCGGTAGGGCAGCTAAACCCTGTTGTTGGATTTACGCAGGTGTCGCAGCTGTAATATGCGGTGGATGTGCTTGTGGTGGAAGTGGTCGTGCTGCTTGTCGTAGACGTAGTTGAAGTGCTGGTTGTAGAAGTAGTAGAACTGGATGTTGAAGTAGTAGAGGTTGTTGTAAATATTGTGGATGTAGTGGTCCTGATTGTAGAAGTGGTCGTGGTATGGAAAGCAATGCACTCTTCTTCAACACCGCCATGCGGGCACCTATTCGGAAGCACTTTGCAGTACCCATTGCATGGATAAAGTTCGCCGCAAAAGTCGCAATATGTCGTCATTATTGGATCGGAAAGCAGCTTTTCCGTAGACATTGTAAAAATTGCATAGGCCGGCTCGCCCTGGGTCTGTGACGACTGCGCGAAAGATAAGCCGCCAGATATTTTCTGGATTCCAGAGCCTTGGCTCAATCCAACATTAGCATAGCCCAGCGCATAACCAATGATTACCGCTAGAATTGCAATGTATACTGCATAGCTTACCAATCTCTTGTCGTAGTTCAATCCATTACACCTATATGAAGTTTGACAGCAGCTCCATGAAGCTCACCCTTTCTCCAACAGCTTTTGAAAAGTCAATTATAAATGCATCAAGTATGACAAAGTTTATGAAAGGAATAAAGGTAAGGCCGACTATCGCATATCCGAAGCCGCTTATTATGCTCGTAGGTATAAGCGATACCGTGCCTGTAGCCACGAATTCTAAGAAATCAGCTATTCCAGCAGGTAGTATTGATATCAGACCGGCTCCTGAAAGCATGTTCACGTTTATGAAGCCGTATGTGATGCTTATGAGCAGCGGGTATACAATCCCAAGGCCCAGGCCAAACGCAATCATGGCTCCGCCAAACGTCCTGGTAAAGCCGAATACCCTGGCGATTAGCCCTATTGTAAGGAAGAACGTAAGGAACAGTATCGAGCCGGATATTAGCAGCAGCTGCAGGTTATTCAGCACAAGCATGAAGACGAGCCCGGAAAGGGCAAGGCCGATATAGCCCTCCAGGCCTGCAGGATAAACGCTGTTTAGGGTGGTGCTTATCTTAAGGCCCAAAATGGGCTGCAGCCCAAGGGAAAAGCCCGGCGATTGCCCTGCAACAAGCGCCAAGACGTCAACGAATTCGAAATACGAGAACGCGTTGTTGGTAAAAGTGCCTATATCACATGCTGAAAGCGAGAAAAGCGTGTTTATGCTTGCAGTATTGCATTCTTTAGGGAGCAGCCCTACGCTGTTGTACGCATTCACTGGATTAATCAGGAAAACGTAGAACAGCCCAAGGAATATTGCAAGCAGCATAAGCGATATTAATGCCTCGTATATCTGCACCTTTGCCCAGTTCTTCGCATTCTGGCTGTATATCGTGCTGCCGAGCATGTATACAAATGCGGCAACGAATATGACTATGAGCACCGCGATTATTGCGATTGACATTCCGCCTGCAGGCGGGAACACCCCGTAGTATATCGAAGTGGTGGTAGTGCTTGCGCCAGCTATATTCGGAATAAGCGCGAGTGCTACTGCTAAAAGCACCGCAACTGCTGTTACATCTCTGATCTTGCTCATATGACTCCTCTCAATGCCTTCGACGTGCTCAGGCTCGGCGCGCCTAGGAAATCACCTACAGTTTCAGCGAAATCAAGCGAAAACATTATTGCTAAGATCGTGCCGAGCAGCAGGTACATTACAGGCGTGACAACAGATTCTATGAATTCTGTCACAACATTCCCGTGTATGAAGGATATAAGTGCGCTCAAGTCGCTAACAGGGTTGAAAATCGTTGTTATGGTGAACGGATCAGAAGTCAAAGCCGTTACTGTAACGGCAGTTATGGGCGGCATCGTTGCTACAAACGCTATGATCAGCGGAAGGAAAATGTAGAATCCTATAAATAACCCAAGGAAAGCCCCGCCAGCCGCGCGAGTCCATGGTATGGTGCGCAGAACTATCCCGACATAGAGGAATATCGGGAAAAGGCTGTATATCAGCGACAAAAGCACGGCCACTCCGAAAAGCAAGGCTATTATAACTCCTGTAAAGCTTATCAGCAGCTTCAATATCTGCGTAATGAAATAAGCGCCGTAATACGGCGAGAAGCCAATTCCCCAATAATTGGGGTGCAGGCCTATGGACGTAGATGCCAGAAGCGAATAGAAATCGGATTCTACTGCCAAAGCCCTGAAAGCACCGAGCGTATTGAATGCAGTGCTAGCCACACTGACACAGTCGTTTGTAAAGATGCCTGTCCAGTCATATTTGGCCAGCACCCCGCTTTTGCCTATCGTGCTTCCTGTTGCGGAAAGCACGCCAAGAAATATCAGGATTATGAGTACGGTTATTACTGCCTCGCCTATCTCGGATTTTGCAAAGCTTGTAAGTTTATCTATGTTAAATGCATACCCTATTGCAAATGCCATGCCAGCTATCGTGAGCATTATCATAATGATCAATCCAGACAGCACGATTACGCCGCCTGCAATGGAAGTGTTCCCTATTACGCTATTGCTCGAAGCAGTAGTAGGAATAAGGCTGCTGCAAAGGTTTGTCGCGGACGAGCCGAAGCTGAAATTGGCAAGCATAAGCAAGGCCATTAGCGCTAGGGCTGCAATCCCTGCGTGCTTCCTTAATGACATGCTGCCGTACATCTGCATCAGACCAATTTTGACAGGCCTGCAAGGGCCGTATCGCCTCCCATGAGGCCGGATATGCCTATTATCCCGCTCAGCACTATTATGAGATTTATTATAGGTATGAAATATGCCGATATTCCAAGCACTCCATAAGTCCTCACCAGCATGTAATATCCGTTCAGTGCCTGCGTTTCAGTGCACCCCTGCGGCAGCCCGGAAATGTCAGGCGCAACAGGCACAGAATGATTTATAAGGGCAAGCAGCTGCGTTGCAAGCCCGGTAAAAGGTATCAGCAAATAGCTCGTGTCTTCAACCTCCGCATTAAGCAGGTTTCCGTCTGCCGGCCAGCATCCAGTGCTTTTCGTAGCGTTCGCTACGCTCGGCATGACGTAGAAGTTTGTCACATAAGGCCTGCCTGTGCTATTTGGTATGTAATAAGTCGAATTCGTGAAAAGGTTGCCGAACCCGTAATAAGCGCCAAGGTCATTCGAATTGTATGTGAATGGGGTTGTGCTGGTTGGCGGCGTATAGCCCATGAGTGCACCAAGGCCATGGCCTAGGTACAGGTATTCTATGGAGAATACCAGCGGGAAGAACAATATTGCGCCTATGCCTATGGCTATCAGCAGCCCGCCTATCTTTCTTGTAAAGGGCAGTACCCTGAGTATGACGCCGCCAAATATAAGGTACGGCCATATATATAGGAAGATAGAAGTTAAGGTGAGCTGCGCTATAAAGCTCTCAAGCGCAAGCGTCATCAGCACGCCTATGCTGTCGAGGGATTTGTACACCAGCCTAAGCCCAGCATATGGGGAATTTTGATAGTGTATGAACAGGTCAGCCTCTGTAGGCGCTGGAAGCATGCACTGCACAGATATTGGAGAAGGTGGCTCAGGCGATATGCATATGTTTATCTGCGGGCTCAGGTGCTCCAGGTAACCAATGAAAGCGTCGAATATAAAATACGAGTTTAGGTTGAGCGCAGTCTGGTTCGTAAGGTTTGCTATCACTACTCCTGATGCAGCAAGCGGGTAGTCCGCCTTCTCAGTAAATGTATTCTGCTTTGCCACTATGTTGCAAAGCCCAGGAAAGCCAGTTGGATTCTTGGAGAACAGCAGCGAGCTTCCTGTAAGCGACTTTGAGGCATTCAGCACCGAAAGCTGCGAACTTTCGTTTATGCCATTGCACAAGCTTAGGACATTCGCCGGGTTCATGAGCGCCGTTGAGGAAGTTACGGAATAGAACGCATCCCCGAATATCACCAGCACGCTTACCAGCAGCACTACAAGCACCGCAGTGCCTATGAGCTGGTAAAATTCTGTCATGGCCGACGACTTCACCCTGGCGTTGCCAAGTATTGCGCCTGCCATATACCATGCTCCAACTATGGCTCCATCAAGCACTATGGCTATTGCTATGAGCGGGAACAGAGATGAGTATACCCCGTGGAATGCAGAAATCTGCAGCAATATCGGTATAAGCAACATCATAAGCTCGCCCAAAATGACGCAACACCCTCTATGCCGGCATCAAGAGACCGCGCAAGGCCCATGGCAAATCCTATTGCAACTGCAAGGTTTAAGCCAAATAGGAATACAGCAAGAAATATAAATTCAGACATGTTCTGGATTATGTACGAAGCTACAGACACTATAGGAACCCTCAGCGTAGCATACAGCGACGAGCTAAGAAGGTTGTTCGTGACCGGAGTGGATACGCCCAGGCCAGAGCCGAAAATGGAGAATAGGCTGTTTTTGCTTGAGGTGATAAGCGTATTGCTTTCCAAGAAAGAAGAGCTCGGAAGAGCTGGAAGCACGTATGCAGTGCTCAGGCAGTTGGTGCAGCCGTACAGCGGATTCAGCGATGGCGTGTATATCCAATAAATTATGTAGCTGTCGAAAGCTATCATCAGCGGGTAAATTATGTATATCGCTATCGCTATTGCCAGCACCGCGTTAGAAATCGTTCGAAGGCCTGTGCCGCCGTATGGTATAAACCTTAGTACTAGCGCAACAGGCAGCAGCACTGTAAAAGCAGTATACTCAAATATGGGCAGCGCCAGGTACTGAAGGAACAGCATGCCTATAGTTATTATCAGTATTGGAGAGAGCGCGTCGAAATACACATCAGAAAGAGAGCCGTATAATGTTCCAAAGTCATGCGCATACGATATGGTTACGCTGAATACCCCTCCAATGGTCGGAGATATGCTAAGGTCTTGAGAAAGCACTGTAAATATCCTGCCGACTATCGCATACCTTATAGAGGTCTGGTAAACGTAGCCTATCAGGTTTATGCCTCGATTCAATGCCAGTGTGCCTATGTAATAATCCGCATATTCGAATGGCGTAAGCCCTGTAACTCCAGTGACTCCTGCTGCGGAAAGCACCTTCGAGCCGAGAGAAGCGGAAAGATTGCATGCTGATGTAGTAAGCGAAAGCAGCACGAGCAGTATTACTATGCTTATAACAAGCTGCGTTATCTCAACCCTTGTTATCTGTGTAAGCCTTACGCGCAAGGATGTTGGCATGAACCTGCTTATCATGAAAATAAATGCCACTACAAGGAAACCAAAAAGGATAATTATGTAATTTATCGGAAGCCACCCTGCTATGTAAGGAGAGCCAGGCCCGCCGTAAATGCTGCAGTAGTTTACTGCAGGCACTACTGTTGTGAAAGTTGTGCTTGTCGTGGAGCTTGTCGATGTTGTCGTAGTAGAGCTAGTAGTGGACGATGTTGTCGATGTTGTTGTAGACGTCGTAGAAGTCGTAGAAGTCGTAGATGTTGTCGATATTATTGTAGAGGAAGTTGTTTTTACCGTGCTGGTGGTGGAGCTTGTGGTGGTTTTGCTCGATTCGCAGGTGCCAAGCCTATATCCACTGTTGGAGAGGACGCATTCTCCACTGCTTGTTTTTGTAATATATTGCGCCTTGGAGTTTGCCACGCAGCTGTAGCCTGTATCGCATGAAGAATAGCCGCAATATCCATTAGGCGCATTTATTAGGCAGCTGCTTCCTGCACCGCCAAACACTGGCTGGCTTATCAAAGTGCTGTTTTGAACATCTGCAGTTTTGGAATATGCAGTATTAGGCACAATGCTATCTTGGTGGGCCGGCACCATTACAGGCGAGCTTTTTGCCGTTAAGCTGCTTGCAATATGGCTTCCGGCATATAAGAACGAAGCTACTGCTACAGCTATTATAATCATGTAAATAACTGCAGTCAATGCTTTATTATGCAAACTCACACCTATGCAATCTTGAATTTACCGACGCCCAAGCTCAGCTTTCCGCCAAGCATGCTTGCTATCGCGCCTGCAATCACCAGCGTTATCACAAGATCCAATATTATCAATATGAATTGAAAGAGCACAGGCGTTCCATAAAACCCTATGATATTGAATGCCGGATATATTGCGCCATGCCCTGAGAGCATAATGGCCATGCCCCCACCCCAGCCGTTTTCAAAGGAATTTGCATACAAGTTCGCGTTTGGGTCACCGGCAGTTTGTGCATCTACAAGTATATCTGAGGCAGTGCCGTAAGTCGGATATGCTATAACGCAAAGCGCATCTGTGAATAACGATTCCGCAGAAATACCGCTTCCAAAACAGGTTACTGTCGGTGCAGTGTTCTGCTGATACAGTATTGGCTGTATGTAATTTGTCATAGGTACATTGAATACAACCAGCATTGCTGGAAAGATGAGCCCTATTGCCATGCCGATTGCTATGAAGCTGCCTCCGAGCCCACGAAGGAACGGTATGGCGCGGAACACTATGCCTATTGGCAGGAATAGCGCCAGGCCTATGAGCACTATGTAATAAAGGAGGCTGCTGAGGGTTTCAAGCACAAAGTAAACAGGTATAAACACTACTTCTATGAAGTCCTTTATAAAAGAGTAGTTCGGCAGCTCTAAATTTGACTCTATTACAGAGCTGCTCAGAAATCCAGAAGACGACCCGAACTGCAGTGCCCCAACGAAAGGTATCGGTATGGGTATCCATGTCAATACTGCAGTGCTCTTAAGCTCTCCTACAGAGGAAGAAAGGCCTTCGAACGCGTAGAAGCTCTCATTGAGCATCAGCATTGTCGGATCAATGTATGCGCTGTAATCAACCGCATAAAGCTGGTTCAAATTATCGGAAACGCTGCTGTAAGCACTACTATTCAGCGGCAACGAGACGACAGGCACACTGCTACCAGCAAGAGCAAGCGCTATTGCGCCAACGATAATAAGTATTGCAAAGATCAAAACAATCAGAAGAGCGCTTTTCGCCGCTTCATAAAGCTCTCCTTGGTACCAGTTCCTCAGCGACCCTATCTGCAGGACGTTTCCCACCATGAAGGCTATGCCTATCAGCAGGAAAGAAAGAAGAAGGCCTATAAGCGCAAGCGGTATTGCCCCGGCAATGCAAAGTCCTACGTTAGACGAAGTAGTCGAAATGCCTGTAAACGGGCATGTCACCGATGTTGTGCTCTGTGCACTGCTAATCGATGCCAATAATACAAAGGCCATGAACGCCGCGATATACGCAGGTTTTAGTCGCATATTTCAATATTGCAACTAATATATTTAATACGCTTGTGCAAGGCGTCATATATTGCCTTTTACCTCTTCAGCATTGCAAAGCGCCTTATATAAGTTTCGCTCTGCAGCACTACAAGAAATGGCAATGCGAAGAACGAATCTATAATGAGCGCGGCATAGGCAGCAGCGCTGGCACCCCCGAACGCAATCGGTACAAGGTCCACAACGCTGAGTATTATAAATGCAGCAAGCAGCCACAAAACGAAGTAGGCGAATTTCTTCCTCATGAAGTGCAGGCTAGCCTGTATCGCCCTCACGGGCCTGTTTTCGTCTATGACTATTGAAGTTGGCGCATAAAACAAGAACGGTATCAGTATTATCACAACGATAGCCGTTATTATGCCAGAATAGCCAGTGTAGTATGTTATGAAATTTATGAATACAGGTATCGCAGTGAATGCTAGAAGCACTATAAAAACATTGCTCGTATTCTTCTCAAGTGAGCGTATGACCTCACCCTTTATCCTTGTGACTGTCCTGCTATGCTTTACTATCGTATTGATTGCAACTATGGCAAAGCTTAGAAATATCAGGGAGAATATCGTTGCAGCAATTATCACTGCGGCATCAAAAAGGTTCAGGTTAAGGTATATGCTGCCAGTCCTAAGCAGTATGCTGCCAAGATCGTTATAAGTAGGAAACGGCGCAAGCAACGGTATAAGCACCGCTATGAGAAAAGATATGGAGAAAAACCATATGAGCTTTATGTGCTTCTTGTAGATTCCTGCGGAATCCCCTAAAACCTCAAGCATTAACACTACCTTCCATTATATTAGCAACAGAAATATTAAAAATAGGTCTTTTTGCCAAAAAGCAACAGCTAAGTGCCATCAAAGAAAAAATGCAGCCTGCATTTTCATGCAGGCGCTTCAACCTCGCGAATCAGCAATATGACTTTATTGCGGACTCTGAGTTTCCTGTCAGGATTGCCAGTATGAACGGCGCGAGTTCTGCTATTATTACTCCTATTACGCCTCCTACTACCATTCCCATACCATATCCTTGTATGGAACCCTTGCTTTGTCCTGGCATTATGTGTGCAGCTGCATATAGCGCTCCTCCAAGCACTATCAGTGCCAGTCCCAATATGAATATACCGATGCTTATAGCACTGTATATTGGGCATATAACGCTGGTTATCGTTGCAAATGCGTTAGGCGCTGCGTATGATACGGTCGATGCGAATGCAAGCATTGGCAGTACCATCAGTACTATTCGGAAGACTTTCGAGTGCAATAGGTTCACTATTGACAGTAGTTTGGTCTCTAACATTTCGTACACCTTTATACATCTTTAATTTAATTTCTTAAATAGCACAATTTAAATAAGTTTCGCAATAAGTCTTGCAATACTGCGCACGTGCAGCAAACCTGCTTTGTATAGCTGTGGAACATAAAAAAATAGGAACAAAAATAAAAATGCAGCCTGCATTTTCATGCAGGCGCTTCAACCTCGCGAATCAGCAATATGACTTTATTGCGGACTCTGAGTTTCCTGTCAGGATTGCCAGTATGAACGGCGCGAGTTCTGCTATTATTACTCCTATTACGCCTCCTACTACCATTCCCATACCATATCCTTGTATGGAACCCTTGCTTTGTCCTGGCATTATGTGTGCAGCTGCATATAGCGCTCCTCCAAGCACTATCAGTGCCAGTCCCAATATGAATATACCGATGCTTATAGCACTGTATATTGGGCATATAACGCTGGTTATTGTTGCAAATGCGTTAGGCGCTGCGTATGATACGGTCGATGCGAATGCAAGCATTGGCAGTACCATCAGTACTACTCGGAAGACTTTCGAGTGCAATAGGTTCACTATTGACAGTAGTTTTGTTTCCAACATTTTTGTACACCTTGACATTTCTTGAATTGAATCATTCAGCAATCATAAATTAAATACCTTTCGTACAGCCACAAATTATGGAATATTTCAATAAAATGGAACGAATGTTTAGTGCATTGCGTGAAGCTATAAAAGAATTTGCATAAAAGTATTAAGTATGGGCAGGCATTAACTTCTTTAAGATAAAATCTGCTTTACTATAAGACTAGAAACTGCTGATTGTGATTTTATGTATATACTTGGCATTTGGGACGGCCACGATGCCGGCGCAGCGCTGATAGAAGACAAGGAGGTAATATATGCTGCTAATGAGGAGCGCTTTACAAAGAGGAAGCTGGAGATAAAGTTTCCGTACCATTCTGTGCGTGCCGCCCTGGCATATGCAAATCTGAAGCCAACCGACATAGAGCACATATCATTCACTACTACGGAACTTACAAAGACCCTTGAGCGCATATACCCACGGATGGCCGAGATCTATTACCAGTTCAGGAGGCGCAAAATACCGAAACCCATGCTGGAAAACTTCAGGCACAACATAAAATACACTCTGACGGGCGCAGGCATACTGCCCCTTTGCACCCCTATAAGCAAAAGCATAATATCAAGGCATTTGTCCCACCTCGGCTTTAGGGACTTCAAGCTGCATGTGGTGGAGCACCATACCGCACATGCTGCGACGGCCGCGTTTACTTCCGGATTTCAGAAGGCCCTTGTCATAACGCTTGACGGGCTTGGGGACGGGCTTTCAGGCTCTGTAAGCGTGTATGAAAACGGGAAGATGGAAAGGCACATGGCAATACGTGCAAGGGATTCGCTAGGCGTATTCTACGAGCAGGTCACAAACATAGTCGGCATGCGTGAGCTGGAGGACGAAGGCAAGGTTATGGCAATGGCAGACTACTCGTACCCGTTTGACTATGAGAGCAACAAGCTCAAGGACTTTTTCAAGGTCGAAGGTACGGTGCTAAGCGCAAAATACAATTTCAGAAAGGAGTTTTCAATGCTTCAAAAAATCGCATGGCAGCTCCCAAGGGAGCAATTCGCATACATGGCGCAGCAGCTGCTGGAGAACACAGTACTCAAGTTCGTAAGCAATGTCTGCGACAGGTTCGGCATAGAAAACGTTGTGTTTGCCGGAGGCCTCTTCTCAAACATAAAGGCTAACATGCGCATAAGGGGCCTTGAGCACATAAAGCACTGGTACGTATTCCCGCATATGGGCGATGGCGGCATAGCGCTCGGCAGCGCCCTCTATACTAATTACATGCTGACCGGCACAACGACACACAGCTTCAGCGCCTACCTTGGCAATCAGTACTCGCAGGATGAGACCATTGAGCACATAAAGAAGGACAGGCAATTTGAATTCACAGCAGAGCCTATTCAAGACCAGGCAAGGCACGCAGCAGAGCTAATAAGCAATGGCAACTACCTGTTCTGGTTCCAAGGAAGGATGGAGTACGGCCCGAGGGCGCTAGGGGACAGGAGCATACTTGCGTCTCCGGAATCCGAAGAGGTTAAGGACAGATTAAACCTGCATGTCAAAAGGCGGGAATGGTTCCAGCCATTCGCGCCGTCGCTTCTGGAGGAGGAGGCCAACAGAATCCTGTATTTCGATGGCAAAGGCTATGACAAATACATGACAATGGGATACATGGTAAGGGAAGACGCGCGCGATATAACGAAGTCTGTTGTAAACGTGGACCATTCGGCCAGGCCGCAGATGGTTGGCGAAGAGAACCCTGCCTACAAGCAGCTCCTGGCTTCAGTGCGCAGGCTAACTGGGTACGGCATAGTGCTGAACACGAGCTTCAACCTGCACGGAATGCCCATAGTCATGGACCCTGCCGATGCCATCGCAACAATGAAGGCTACAAAAACGAAATACATGTTCATAAATGGGGTAACAGTAGTCAATAAAAAAGGTGTCTGAAAGGATGAACTATGCCATAGAGGAGTACACATTCACTGTCGGGATCCTCATAGCATTTATAGGCACGATCATTGCGGTTTATGGATCAAGGCACAGCATCTATGAAGTGCTCCGCGAATCTGGCATGAACAAAAGGCTGCTGCTTCTTGCCATTGTAATGGTGCTGGTTTTTGCAGGCCTGGAGCTTGCAATAGTGAAGCCAACGCAGCAGCTGTTTTTCGACGACGTAATATATCAGGGCATGGCCCAGGACCTTATACACACCGGCCAGGCGTGGATGTGCAATTATGGCACGCCTGCAAAATGCTTCATAGGCCAGACATTCCACGAGCCGATAGGGACAGCATTCACGCTTGGCATAGCATTCCTTGCATTCGGCGTTAATGCGTCTTCTGCTTACGGCACGGGGTTTTTCCTTGCTGCTGTCTCTGTGCTGTTCACATTCCTTATAGCCCTTGTCCTTTCCAAGGAGCCATACGTGGCTGTATTCTCCACGCTTTTCATGGCCCTGTCCCCAATACTGCTCGTATGGGCGTATCCAACCACATCTGACATGCCCATGCTTGCATATTCGCTCATAGCCATATTCTTCATGCTTGTATTTTCTTCGCGAAGGAATGCCTGGACATTCATGCTGGTGCTGTCCTCCTTGGCCCTACTGGCGTACATGAAGATCGACGCAATAGCATATGTGGTATTGATACCTCTGCTTTACATTATAATATCCGACAATGGGATAAAAGATTCGATAAGGAAGAATGCAGCCAGGCTCAAGAACAACGCATTCAATACGCCCATGCTGGTTGCGCTTCTCATATTCGTAATCGCAATAGCCCCAGAGGTAGGATTCGCGCACTACGAGCTCCAGCACGGCAGCTACGGCTATGCCGACACAACAGTGCAAAAATCATGCTCGGCAAGTCCATCGTTTATCACGCCTTCGAAGCCGATAGACTTGCAAAACCTGGAGGCGAATATATGCGGCAACATAAATTTTTGGCTAGGCGCCTACAACAAAACAGACATAATCCAGCCTTTCGCCTTCACAGCATTTGCAATTGTTGGCATCGCATTCCTTGCAGTATACGGCTACTGGCGCCAGGCGCTCTTCCTTGGAATATGGTTCCTGGCATTTTTCCTGCTTTATACGTCGTTCTATGCCGGCGGCGTGCTTTACGGAGTGGACTGGAGATTTATGCTTTCCGTGATAACGCCAGTATGCATATTCGGGGGCTACGGCGTCTATGGTATAATAAAGTCTGCGGACAATTTTATGTACAGGTGGCAAAAGGATGGAAGTGCAAAGAGGTAAAAACAGGGTGCTGGCAGCGGCAATGCTGATAATACTTGCGGTTATAGCGGTTTCTTTCGCATTGCAGGTAAAAGAGCTTTCGATAAATCCTTCCAACATAATGCAAGCAGGAAGCGCAAGGTTTTATGAGAACTTCATATACAATTCAAGCAGCTACATACCTAGCAACTGCGTGGTATACACATATGACCCTACGCTGTTTAACGTCATAGGCAAGCCGGCGCTGCAGTATTCCTACCTGTACAATGCATCGTTTTACGAAAACGTATCGCGGAATTACAGCTGCAGCATAATAGACTATGGCTATTGGTGCACTACGCCTGGCAACATCTGCAGCAATGCATTCACGCTCTACAAGACCAAGCCGATAGTAACGGCAGTCTACAAGCCAATGGACCTGACATACGGCTTATACTTGATAACCGGTAAAAACGAGAGCTGAAGCCTATTTAAGGTTTAACAATATGGTCTTGAGTATCACGTAGCCGTCCCTCAGCGAACGCAGCTTGCCTTCCCCGGCGCTCCGCTTCTTCTCATAGCTTGGCACTTCAATGACCCTCAGGTTTGCCTTCACTGCCTTTATGTTTATCTCTGTCTCTATTCCGAACCCGTCGGATTTCAGCCCAAGCGATTTTATGGTGTTTTTCCTGAAGCTCCTGTAGCCGTAGCACAGGTCGGAATAGTGCGCCCCGTAAAGCGCATTCACAAGCATTACAAAAGCCTTGTTGCCGAAACGCCTATAAAGCGGAAGGTCGTCCGAGCCTCCGCCTATGAGGAAGCGGGATCCCATGCAGATGTCATATCCTGCCTCGACCCCTGCTATCAGAAGCTTGAGCTCAAGAGGCCTGTGCGACAGGTCAGCGTCCATGGATACTATTATCTCGCCTGACGCCTTCTTAAAGCCGAGCTTCAGTGCGCTGCCCTTGCCATTGTCGTCGTAAAACACCTTGGTCCCCTTTCCTGCAGCTATACTGGCTGTGCCGTCCGGCGAATGCTTGTCCACAACTATTACCTCGTAGGCGTAGCCTTCCATAACCTCGCGGATTCCATCCAGGAGCGGCCCTATGTTTTTGGCCTCGTTGAATGTGGGTATGATTATGCTTACATAAGGCTTATGCATTCTGATCAGCGTTTGTTTTTTTCTTGAGCTTCCTGCCGCGCACTGCAGATGCGGCTATTAATGCAATTAGGGCTGCAACTATGAATATAAAGGCATATCCTATAAGGTTCTGCGAATGCGATGCCTGTGTGGCATAGGGATTGAACACGAAATTTACAAGCGAAGAGCGATAAGCCCCGCCATACATATATGCCGCAGCTATGCCTATGCTGTAGCTTGCATTCTGTATTCCTGGCAGCTTCTGTGTTGAAAAATTGAACGTAGCTGTAGAAGAGCCGTTAGGGTTTGCAGAAAAGTTCAAAATCTGCGGCCTGAAATCGACCTGTGGCGGTGCAATCAGATAAAGGCTCAGGTTAACTGGCGTGGGGGCTATGTCATACACTGAAACCATAAGCTTGCCTTTGCTGTAGTTGAGCGACTGGACAGAAACGTAATCCGTAAGGTTTGACCTTTCGTAATAGAACGTGCACGGGAATGACGCGAAGAACGTGGAGGACTGCTGCCTGTATTCTGCCATTATGCCGAAGATGTACTCTCCGGGCACGGTAAGGCCTGTTATATTCAGGCTGAAATGCCTGGAGCTGCCAGGAGCTATGGCGCCAGCCTGTATTGCATTTGCATGCAGGCTGCGTGCAAAAGCCCCGTAGAATCTAGGCACGAGCGTAATATTGCTCGCCTGTGCGTTTCCGCTGTTCGAAAGAGTGAATTCTACATTTGCGTTTCCTCCGAAGCCTGTTGCGCCTTGCGCGCAGGTTCCACTAAGCACAACTGTAGAGGCTGTTGAAACATATGCAGCAGCCGCAATCAGCAACAGCAGATAAAAGGCAAACCTGATCAAGCGCATCTTATCACTACATAGAGCGATTGCCACGGGCATTCATAAACTAGAAGCAATCACGTCCAATTACATTACTATTTTATATTATTATAGTTAAAACTTTTGCTGGTATATATCTAACGGTTTTGCAATGGCAGATGTAAAAAACGAGATTGCAGCCGCTGACAGGCTCCTCAAATCGCGGCAGGAAACATACGACAAGGCAAACGAGCTTGCACGCGACATTGTACGCTCTTCAGGCATTGCGATAGCACGCATGCACAACACGAGTGCTGCAGGCCCAAGCCTAAGCCGGATCAAGGCAATGGTGGAAAAGCTAAAGTCCATGGAGCTGTCGAACAGCAACATAAAGCTGCAGGCATTGCAGGAGTATTCGGAAGCTGCAATATTCAAAGAGATAAAGAGGAGCGGCTCAGTGCCGCCGATGGGCGCGCTGGGGGTCGGAGAGCAGGCATACCTGCTTGGCTTGATGGATGCGATAGGCGAGCTAAAGCGCGAGGTATTCGAGTCGCTTAACAGGGGCGACCTGAAGCTTGCGGAGAAATACACGGCAATAATGGCTAACGCCTATGACGCTAGCAGGCAGATACGCTACCAGGATTCCATACTGCCAGGATTCAGGAGAAAGCAGGATGCGGCGCGCATCATGCTGGAAAGCTGCATGTCAGAGCTGCTCTATTTCAAGCTGCATTCCAAATGACTTCGTTGATAAGCAATACTGTATGCAAGATTTTAGTAATATACCTAAAAAAGAATAATGATGCAAAAGCAGGGAAGCAACCTGGATTTCGGCAAGTCGGTTGAGGATGCTGTTTTTAGCATGAGCGAAGGCAAAGCTGGTTTTTACATAAGCAAATACATTGCTGAGTTGGGCACAGGGCCCGGATCTCAGGGCCTGCCGGAATATGTTGCAATAGATTCAGCGTTTCTTCGCATAGGGGTAAGGCTGTCAGGGTATAGGGCAGGCTCGCCGCAGGAATATTACAGGGTGATAGCTAACGCAAAGACCGCATTTAAGATGCTAGCAGATGCGAGCCTCAAGGACGAGAATTTCAAGCATACGCTCCTTTCTGTAAAAAGATACTGGTTCCCAAAGGATGTTTCACAGTACTTGGAAGAGCTTTACGAGAGCATTTTTCCATCACTCAGGCGCTAAGGCCCTGGAGCAAAACTTAAGCACAGCCTTGTTTGTAGCTACATGCTCTATATGCCTTGAAACCTGCTCGCTGCCTTTCCCATTTATTATGTCCCTTATTATGCCGTTATGCAGGCCTTTTGACAGGACATAGCCCTTGATTGTGCCTATGGACCTGGAATAGCGCCTATGAACGTATTTGTACACTGCTGGCTGGGCTATCCCAAGCGCCGCGGCGATCCTGCTCTGCGGCATGTTGTATTCGTTGTAAAGCGTTTCTGATACGGCTATCCTTACAGCAGGGACCGAAAGCCTGGCTATTTTTTCGCACAGCATCTCCATAAGCCTATTCGACCCCAAATATGTCCTTGATATTCTTTTTGAGACCTTTCTTTTTGTCCCACATCCTTTCCCCGCTCTCAGGGAAATCCTGCACCTTCTGGGCTTGCCTGCGCACGTTCTTCCATGGCAATGCGAACATTGCGCCCTTGGGCTGCTGCCTTTCCTGCTTCGTCCTCTGAAGCCTGTCGCGCACCGCTTCAGGCTGCCTTCCGGCTGCAGTGCCAGCATACGCTGCTTTTGGATTAAACGAGCCATCGCCGATTATTATAACGTTCGCGCCCTCGTTTATTGCAGTGCCTATTTCAGAGTTGCTTGAGCACGCAACAGCGCTTACGCCATCTATGCGGTTGGCGGCAATAGCAGCCTTTATCGGATTGCTTGTAGCAATCACAGCAACGTCAAAATCCCATTTCCTGCTTTGCAGCTCGGCTATCATGCTTTCAACGCTCCTGAACTCGTTTTCCGCTATTACTGGAGTATTGCCAGCGCTGCTCACCATGTTCGCGAGCTTTATAGAAAGTGACTGGTTCTGTGACATTATGTAGAATTTCACCGCATGCGCCTCTGGTTTTAGCGATTGTACATTTGCAATATCGCATTTATTATTATATTAATGTTTCGAATCAATATATTTATTACTTAAAGGTTAATAATTTGTAAAGGTGTTTTAGTTGCGAGGAAAAGAAACTCTAGTAATCTGCGAATCATGCGGAAGGAAAATACCAAGAAACAAGGCTGTAGCTTTTGAAAAGGCAATAAGCTTTAGCACTGACATGAAGACTGCAAACGATGTGCGATTCTTTGAAAAGAGAAAAGTGTACTATTGCATAAGCTGCGCAAAGCACCGCGGCATTTTCGAGAAGAAAAAGCGCCAGGCTATGAATAATTCAAGGAAATGATATGAATGGTTGTAAATCCTGATGATCTGCTGATATTCAAGATGCGACCTAACGTACAGCAAACCATTAGGCAGAAATCCAACCAACAACCAGCAAAGCCTGCAAAACAGATGCAGCAACAACAGGCAGTCCAGCCGCAGCAATCATCGCAGCCCCAGTCCAAGCAGGTGCAGCAAGCAACCCCTGCCCAAGCACAGCCTATGCAGGCAAACGCTCCACAGCCCCAGGCGCAAGCGCCGCAGCCACAGGCTCAGCAGCAAGCTGCCCAGCAGCCTGTGCCGTACAAAGCTCCAGAAGCGAAGCCACAGCCACAGGAGGTAAACTTGCCTCCGCCGCCACCGCCACCGCCAGTGACATACAAGCAGAAAGGCAACGTGCCTCCGCCAGAGGCAAGGAAACCGGCATCAAGCTACCTGGCAGGCAACGAGCCATACGTGTCGGCAGCGCCTGCGATAGAAATGGCAAACCTCGAAGCCAAGCTCGAGGAGGAGGAATCCCATGGCGGCAAAAAGCAGGAGAAGAACAGGAAAAGGTATGCGAAGACAAAAGCTGCCAGCAGGAAAGCAGCCCAGGGCCTGCAATGCACATGGCACCCATGGCGCGAAGCCTATGCAATATGCAATTATTGCCACAGGCCATTCTGCTTTGAGGACCTTGTCTCGCAGAACGGCTATTTCTACTGCCTTGAGGATATAGACAAGGCAGCTGGCTCCGGTGAAAGTCAAACAAAGCAGTCTGCAGGCATTAATTATTCTGCAATAAGCATAGTGTCAGGCGTATTTTTCATAGCAACATTCGTAGTATTCCTGGTGTTCGAAAGCAACAACCTCATAAATACGTTTAGCTATGCAAATAGCATAGGCATTATAACGTTTTTCAGAAAGATGAACATCGGCACTGCACTGTTCCTGCTCAGCTCACTGTTTGTATTGCTTGCTTTTATAAGCAGCTTCGTAGTAGTATTGCGCTCACGCGGCTATTACAGCTTGGGGATGCTTTCCGGATTGGCTGTGACCGCCCTGTTCGGATACAACTACATTGTATCTAGCACGCTCTATTCATTGGTGATAGCGGTTGCCGGATTCGTGTCGATAGTGACACTGGCTGCGGCCCATGCCGGGCTTTCAAACGAGGAATTCATAGCGCAGAAGATGAAATACAACGAGCCTGCGCCAGAGCTGCAGTTCTCGAACGTCGGCAGATTCTAGACGCTGCGCGAAAGCATTATAAGGGTGTTGCCAAGGCGCAGTTCCACTGGCATTCTGCTAACGTTTCTCACGTTCGATTTCGATCTCTCGAAGCCAGCAGTTGCCATGACTCCTGCTGCAACTGCCGACCGGTCAGTCCCTGCCGCTATGCTCTGGAAATTCCGCATCACACTATGCATCAGCCAATCTGCAGTCTCATTCAATGATGCATCTTTTCTGGAGAGACGCATGTATACGGCCCCACCTGCACCTGTCTGTATGGACTTTGGAAACTTAAAGGCTGCTGCGTTTGCCATGCTGAACGAACTGCCGATGTAGCCTGTTTCGTTTTTGCGCGTGTAATATGAATCGTCTACAGGATATGGCGACGTTATGAAGAGCCTGCAGCTGTCCTGATTGCAGTAAGTGGTATAGATTCCAAACCCTACATCGCTCCATGTGTTGGTATCGTATGTGAGCCTGGCTAGGACCGAGCTGACAGGTATTGAGTTCTCAGCAGCTATCTTCCTTGCCGAAGCAATTGAATGCTCCATTTCTGCATATCCGGGCATGTTGCATTTCGGCATTATTATCTCCCTGGCGAGCATTTCTGCTCCGATTTCAACCCTGTGATTCTGGTGCATGCGCGTGTAGCCGTCCATTCTCAGCAGATGTGCAGCCTCGTGCGCCAGCACCATCTTCTCATCGCTGGAGTCAAGCCTTGTCGAAACAAAGATGACAGGCCTGCCGCTGAAATTGACTATATATCCGTCCCCCTTGAGGGGCTCGTGCATCACCCTGAAATCCTTCTCGCCTGACCAAAGCCTCAGCCTTAGCGTGCCTTCTGGTGCACGGCTGAATGAATCTATCGAATCCTTAGCGTAGCGCATAAGGCCGCTGAATTCGGCAGAATAATCTTCAAGCTTTGCATTAATGCTTGATCTCATAAGGACACGCTGATCGATGTGATGCGTGTAATATTTATCCTTTTTGGGAATCATGCAGTTTCCAGGCTCCTGTTCTGGTACCTGCCGCGCATCTCTATATTGCGGAGCCTTGAGAATACATTTCTAGAAAAGGCGCAATTTGCTGAATATGCTCTTGCAAACGATGCATAGGCTTTGCTGCTGATTGAGCGCTTTATCAGGAGCATGTCAAAAGCCCTGTCCTCATCAGCTTCGGAAAAATACGAAAGGCCGAAGTCTATGATGCAGACGCCTGCCTTGCCGACCATTATATTGGCAGTAGTAAAATCGCCATGGATTATTCCGTTATTGTGCAGGCCCGCAAGCGATGCTCCTGCAAGCGCCGCGGCCTTTGCATCGAGCCCGCCAAGTTCCGAGGCGGCTATGCCGTCGACCTTCTCCATCACAATAAAATATTTGCCAAGTAGCAGCAGCCTGGGCACATCTACTGCAGAAGCTGCCTTGTGCATCGCCCTGGCCTCCATCCTGGTGCGGGATTCCCTAAGCTGCCTGTCAAGCTCAGGTATGAGGTATGGCTTCTCCCTGCGGTACTTTACCACTGCCTCAATGCCCATAAAATCCGTAAGATAAATGTCGGACTCTGCCCCCTCTGCAATCTTTTTCATAGCCATAGCAGATCAACCTTGTCGGCCCTGTATTTCTGGTCTATGCCTAAAGGGTATGCGCCCTCGCATTTTCCGCTTTTATGCATGCCTTCCGCAACATACGCTATCATTGCGCCATTGTCTGCGTTAAATTCGTTAGGCGCAACAAAGAAGCTGCACCTGTGCGATTTTGCCATAGCCTTCAATATGCCTTGCAGCCTGCTGCTTTGCGCCACGCCGCCGCAAAGGATCACGCCCTTGCTGTGCGTCAGGAGCAGAGCCCTCTCCGCAGCCTCTGCAATCATGCTGAACGCAGTTTCCTGCAGCGAAAACGCAACGTCTTTCGCTTCGTGCGAGCCAAGGCTTTTCTCTGCATTTGTAAGAAGTCCTGTGAATGTGAAGTCCATGCCCTTTACTGTATAGGGCATTTGGAAGTAGCTGCCTCCGAGCGCAACATTCGCCACTGTAGAGCCCCATGCTGGCTTCAGACCTGCTGCCCTTGCAAATGCGTCGAGCATGTTGCCAACGCCTATGTCAAGGGTCTCGCCGTATACATGGTACCGCCTCTTTGGCTTTTCAACAATCTTAACTATCTGGGAATTGCCGCCGCTCACGTATACTGCAAGCGGGTTATCCATGCCTGAAAGGTGTGTAGTTATCTGTATGTGCGCTATTGCATGGTTCACAGGGTATATCGGCAGGTTATGCCTTCTGGCAAACGCGAGTGCGGCAAGCTCGCCAACCCTTAGGCACGTGCCTATGCCAGGGCCTCTGGTGTAGCCGACAGCCTCTATGCTGCTTATGCCTATGCCCGCTTCTGCAATTGCTGCTTCTATTACGCGCTTCGCATTCCTGAAATGGTGTTCGGCTACCTTGGAGGGCACCATGCCCTTGTCAGATATCCTGTACATCTCCTTGGCATTTGCTATGATCCTGCCGTTCTCTGATAGCCCGACCCCGAACGTATGCGCGCTGCTTTCGATGCCAAGCACTGCCATTGAATCAATTAGTTTTGCCCTATAAATAATAAATTGCTATGCTGACACAATGCAGACCAGGCATGCACTACTATGCCACGTCTATGTTAGTATCCTTGTAGCCCATGCCAACTAGTATGCGCTTGATCTTTGTCTTGTGGTCGCCCTGCAACTCTATTAGGCTGTCCTTGGTGGTGCCTCCGCATGCAAGCGCACGCTTAAGGCCCTTGGTAGTATTGTCAAGCTCTGAAAGGTTTACACCTTCAACTACTGTGACTATCTTGTCGAACTTCGCCTTCTTTGTATAAACCTTTATCCTGCTTTCAACTTCCTTATTCAAAACATCGCAAACGCACAACTCTTTAGGTAAACCGCACTTAGGACATATGTCTGTCATTTTTTATTTGCACCTCTCTCTGTAAGCACTGTATTTATTCTTGCTATCGCCCTTTTTATTTCCTTTATCTTTACTACTTTGCTAGACACTCCTGTTGCGGCAACCTTCCTGCGCTCTATAGCTAGCTCTAGGTTAAGGTCGTCTATTTTCGCTCTGAGGGCTGCGTCCTGCATCGCCCTTATGTCTTTTATTTTTATAACAAGCACCTCTAAACATTCAAATTATGGCTGTTAAAATATTAAAACCTTTCTAAGGCCGCAGTTCCCTGCCTTCCGGGCATCAGCGCCATCACATCTTCACAGTGGCGTTGTCTGTCGAGTTCTTGCATGTGCATGATGTGCGCTCCTTCGGCGTATCGTTTATTATGTCAGCCACCACCTTCTTCACCTTTTCGATGCTTGCTGCGAACCTGCTGTTCACCTCGTCAAGCGTCACAGGCTTCACATGCTCGTCGGCTTCAAGCCCTGCATCATAGTCCGTAACAACCGCTGCACAAAGATAGCACATGTCCATCTCCCGCGCAAGCGTTATCTCCGGATATTGGGTCATGTTTACTATGTCAGCCCCGTTGTTCCTGAAAAACCTGGATTCTGCAAGCGTAGAAAACCTGGGCCCGTTTATCGCGATTATTGTAGCGTTTTCATGATACTTTATATTGTCGTAGTCCGCCGCCTTTACCGCAATCCTGTGCAATTCCGGGCAGTATGGAAAAGCAGTGCTTATGTGGGTTACTGGCCCTTTGTCGAAAAAGGTGTCAGCCCTGCCGCTTGTCATGTTCATGAATTGGTCCGGAAAGGCAAAGTCGCCAGGCACAAAATCCATGCGCAACGAGCCCACGGCAGAAGTCGCTATGACCCTTTCGACACCAAGCGACTTCAGGGCTGCTATGTTCGCCCTGTAATTTATCGCATGCGGCGCTATAGTGTGCTTTTTCCCGTGCCTTGGCAGGAACGCCACGCTTCTTCCGTTTATCGTCCCTATGGATATGCTGTCGCTTGGCTGCCCGTACTCCGTATCTATGGCGAGCTCCGTGGCATTGTCAAGCAGCGTATACAGTCCAGAGCCGCCTATGATCCCGAATTCTGCTGATGCCTGCTGTTCAGCCATGCCAATGCCCTCTCAGTACCAGCCCCTTGCCTTCATCGCAGCAGCAACCCTGCCAACCGCTATTATGTAAGCTGCAGTCCTTGGCGTGATCTTCTTACCTGCATCGTCATACTTCTTCTTTGTTGCCATCATGTCGGCATACGACTTCGTTATTATCTTGTCGAGCTTTCCGTACACTTCTTCAGCGCTCCAGTAATAGCCGCCTATGTTCTGCACCCATTCGAAGTACGAGCCTATCACTCCGCCGGAATTCACCAGGAAGTCAGGCACATCGAATATGCCCCGGTCATGCAGTATCGCATCGGCTTCAGGGGTTACCGGCCCGTTTGCAAGCTCCAGTACTAACTTTGCCTTTATCTTGTCTGCATTGGAGCCAGTTATCTGGTTCTCTATGGCTGCAGGTATGAGTATGTCGACGTCGCTTTCGAGCAGCTGTTCGTTCGTCATTTTTTCGCCGCCTTCGTAGCCGTCAACGCTTCCTGTTTCCGCCTTTGCCTTTTCAAGCTTCTCAAGGTCAAGCCCGTTCGGGTCGTATACTGCGCCGTTCGAATCGCTTATTGCTACTACCTTTGAGCCGTAGAGCTTCTTTGAAAGCGTATAAGCGTATTTGCCCGCATTTCCGAATCCCTGCACTGCAATCTTTGCATTCTTAAGGTCTATGCCAAGCGCCTTTGCGGCTTCGCGCATTACAAAGAGGCCGCCCATTGCAGTGGAATCGTTCCTTCCTTCAGAGCCCCATGTCTCAAGCGGCTTGCCTGTTATGACCCCAAAGGAATTGTGCCTCACTATGTTGCTATATTCGTCCATCATCCAAGCCATTATCTGCGGCGTTGTATATACGTCTGGCGCAGGTATGTCGACATCAGGGCCTATGTACTTGCCCAGCGCGCGTATGTAGCCCCTTGAAAGCGCCTCAAGCTCCTGCTCGTTCATGCTCTTGGTATCGCATATTATGCCGCCCTTTGCTCCGCCAAACGGCACATTCGCAAGCGCAACCTTCCATGTCATCCATGCTGACAGCGCCTTCACTGTGTCAAGGCTTTCCTTCGGGTGGAACCTGATGCCGCCTTTCGTAGGGCCTCTTGCATCGTTGTACTGAACCCTGAAGCCCTGGAAAACGTGGACCTTGCCATCGCTCATCCTTACCGGTATGTTTACAACAAGCGTTCGCATAGGCTCGCGCAATATCTGGTGCGCCTGCTCATCCAATCCCATTACTTCAGCAGCTTTGTCGAGCTGCTCCTGTGCTATCTTGAAAGGATTCAATTCTTCCGCCATTTTACCACTTTCTATTTTATAAACTAAACATAAATTAATCATCAATCAGTGCAGTGCGGCGCAAACGCACGCACATAAAATTGCATAATAGTTTATCATTAACAAAACTATTTAAGCTTGCACAATGTTTGTCATGTTTTCTTGGTAAAAACGTGCGCAGTGGCAGTTGTAATATGCCAGCAATTCAATCAGGCAAATGCATAACGTCAATCTAAATGCGAATTCCGCTAACAAAGATTTACCAAAGCTTTAAATATCTTATTCAAGTATGTATAAAATAGCACTTAAGGTGTTATTGCATGGGAATAAGAAACAAAAAAGCGCAAAGCGCTATGGAATACCTAATGACCTACGGGTGGGCAATACTGATTATTGCAATAGTGCTGGCGGCACTGTTCTCACTGGGAATCTTCAGCAGCAGCTCCTTCACAGGAACGACTTGCATAGCAAGCTCTGGATTCTTGTGCAGCTCTCCGGTTTGGACTAGCGGAACATTGCATGTAACACTAGGACAGAGCACAGGTACATCATGGTCTAACGTGACGTTCTTCTTTGTGCCTACAGGAACGGCAGATCCGACAACCGCAGGTCAGGTAACAACAGCTAACTATGTTATAGCTACTCTGGCCGGCATAACTTCAAATGACTTATCAAGCGGGCAGTCAGCAGCTGCAACATTTAACCTGAATGGAACGCCAATATATTACTCGACAGCACCTGGAACATCAGCAACTGGAGCTATTTGGGTAAAGTATAATGTGCCGAGTGCTACAGCATTACTCTCGCAGATAGCAACTACGACTCTGAAGGAAAGCTGATCAGTTCAGCTTTTCTTTCTTTTCTTTTTCTTTTTAATTTGATTTTTTAGTATAGCGGCAGCTATCTTTTATTTTTGCTTGCTATGCGAAAAAGAGGAAATGATTATTGCTTTCCTTGTCTCAGCTCAACAAGCTCCTTTTTCATTGACAGCACCTGCATGAGCTCGTTGGCGCTCAGGAGGGGCTTTCTCAGCCTGTCAGTATCATCTATAGCTATGCGCGGACATGCAGTGTTTACGAACGCATCAAACTCCATCATGTTGTTTATGGACTCGAAGTCGAACGTGTTCGATACAAGGATTGCGGATTTAATCCCTTCGGATTCTATTTTCTTTTTGAGTATCTCTGCAAGCTTGAGATTATGCTGGCCGTTCTTTGTGCTGACCAGTATGCCTATCGACTTTGCATCCAAAGAGGCCAGAATCTTGCCCTTGCTCCTTTTTTGGTAGGTTTCCCTGAGGCTGTCTATGAATTCTATTTTGTTGTCGAACGGCTCTATTGCAAGGAAAGGCTTTTTCGTGTTGAGAAGCGCCCCCAATGGATGGAATATGCCTCCGCCGAAATACACATGCGCGTCAACCTTGGAATCTATTGAAGCAGCGCTTCCTATGTCGCAGCCGAGTATCTGCCCAGGGCTCTTTGCAAAGCCGTACGGCCTCCCTATCAATACGGTTTTGCCATTCTTCTCGTAGAACGACTTTATGCTGTCAAGCTGGCGCAGGTGCTGCACAGTTGTGACGAGCCCTATGGTGCCGTAATCCTTCAAGTATTCCAGGGATTTTGGTAGCAGATCCAAAGGGGCATCTATCTCGTATGGGATATATTCAACGTTGAAGTCGACCTTGCTGAATTCAGCATGCCCGAAGTGCACAAGCTTGTCTGCCTTCAGGCTTCTTGCTTCGTCTAAAGCAAGATCGCACGCCCCGAAATTCGGGGATGCAGATACAAATACCTCATTGCCTTCGCCTTCAAGCTTTGATGCATATTCCAGCGCCTTTGCCTTAAGGCCCTCCGGAAATTGCAGAAGTATCTTCATAGAATGCACTCATTGCTAATTAGGACAAGTAATATTTATCCCTTTGGAAGAAGGGATTCACTCTGTTTGCTGCTGCGCCTGGCTTGCAGTGTCTGCAGTAGCATATTCGAGGTTGACCTTGTAGAGCCCTGACAGCTTCGATGCGCCGCGCACGAACGCCTTTTTGACATGCTGTATGTTTTTGGCCCTGGTCTTTACCATGAAGACTGGCTGGCCCTCTTTCAGCCTTGCAGCCACGCTTACCGGCTTGCCGAATGCGTGGCTCATTCCCTGCGATATACGGTCTGCCCCTGCGCCGGTTGCCATCTTGTGCTCTCTTATAATCATATGCGGATATACGAGCACCTTAAAGTAGAAGTCGCCAGGCATGTTCGTTTCAAGGTACTTGTTTATTATCTGCCTCGCCGATTCGATGGAGTTAGACCTAAGCTGTATGCGCTGCTTTGTGTTTAGCGTAAGCTTCAGGTCGAACTCTGGCTTGTCGCTGCCCATGTTGAACACCAGCAGGCTTGTATGCGGCCTTGCCCTTATGTAGTTCTTCCTCGGCTTTTTCTGGGAGTACCTGGACCATGACTGCGAAAAGATGTATCTGAACGTGCGCGCCGGTCTTATTCTAGCCATATTAAACACTCATTAAACTGAATCAAAACAAGCAGAAACACTTGCGATAATAGTTTATAATGAAAACCTATAAAAAGATTATTGAAAATGATGCCCCAAACAATAATATTAAAGCATTTGGCTGTGATATATTGGCGGTGGAAGCATGGAACTCGTGGATAATGCGTTAAACGATAATTTTGATGAATACCTATTCAAGGCAAAGATTGCTGTCTGCGGCGTCGGCGGCGGCGGAGGCAATACTGTGCAAAGGATTTTTAAGCAGGGGATAAAAGGAGCAAGCCTTATAGCGCTTAACACCGATGCAAAGCAGCTCAACAGCATAGAGCCTTCGATACACAGGGTTCTCCTTGGTGGCTCTTTGACGCGAGGCCTTGGCGCTGGCGGCTTTCCGGAAATAGGGCTCAAGGCAGCAGAGCTTTCGAGGCCTGAAATAGAAAAAGCATTAGATGGCTACAACATGGTGTTTGTATGCGCTGGCATGGGCGGCGGCACAGGCGGCGGAGCTGCTCCTGTAGCTGCAGAGATAGCTAAAAAGAACGGCGCCATAGTGATCGGCATAGTTACGTACCCATTCAGGCTCGAGAAGGTGCGCCTGCAGATCGCGGCCAAGAGCATAGAAGCGCTCAGGAAAAATGTCGATACCCTAATAGCGATAGACAACCAGCGCCTCGTAGACCTTTATCCAAACCTCGCGATAGAGCAGGCGTTCAAGCTTGCAGATGAAGTCACTTCGCGCGCTGTCAGGGGCATAACAGAGACGATAAACACGCCAAGCTTCATAAACCTTGATTTTTCAGACGTCCGCACCATAATGAACGGCGGCGGCCTTGCAATGATAAGCGTAGGCGAAGGCAAGGGCACAAACAAGGTAGAGGACGCAGTGGAAGACACTATGCGCAACAAGCTGCTTGACGTGGATTATGAAGGCGCAACTGGCGTAGTCATACAGATAACAGGCGGCGAGGACATGACATTGGGGGAGGCAAACGAAGCAGGCAGAATGCTCACAGAGCAGGCTTCGCAGAATGCCAATGTCATATGGGGCGCAAGGATAGACCCTGCCTACAACGGCAAAATGGAGATAATTGCAATATTTACAGGGGTGAAAAGCCCGTCAATCTTCGGCAGCAGCGAGCCTGAAAAGCGCCAGGGCGACCTTGGCATCGGAATGCTGTGAGCGATGCCCAAGCCACGCAAGCACTAAATAATAGAACGGCAGAAATAATACCGTAAGCTTTAACGCTCTGAGATAGGTTGATATAATGGCATTCTTAAAAGATGGCGACAGGGAAGCGGTCAGGAAGGCTTTCGAGAACAATATGGAAGGGCAGGTTTCGATAATTCATTTCACTGATTCGAAGGAAAACTGCGAATACTGTGACGAAACATTGGCGCTGCTCAAGGAGGTCCAGGCCCTTGACAGCCGCATCAAGCTGGTGGAATACGACATAAAAAGCCACTCTGCCGAAGCCAAATTCCTCGGCGTCGATTCAGCGCCAGCTACAATAATCGGCGGCAAGCGCGTATACGGCGTAATATTCCAGGGCATTCCTGCCGGATATGAATTTTCATCCCTTATAGGCGACATAGTGGATGCTTCAAAGGGCTCTACCGACCTGCCTGAAAGCATAAAGAACGCGCTTAAGGGCCTGTCAAAGCACATAGACATAAAGGTCTTTGTCACTCCAACATGCCCCTATTGCCCCAAGGCAGTAAGGACTGCGCACAAGTTTGCCATAGAAAGCAAGTATGTGCACAGCAGCATGATTGAAGCCGGGGAATTCATGAGCACCGCTGAAAAATACGGCGTGATGGGCGTGCCGAAGGTAGTGATAAACGACAAATACTCTTTTGAGGGAGCGCAGCCAGAGGATGTATTCATGAGCTATGTCCTAGAGGCTGCGAAGTAGGCAGCTAAGCGCTCTCCTGTATGCATTTCATAAGGTATTCGCCAAATTCCTTAGTGCCTATTGGGTCTACGCTCATGAACCTTGCTATATCCTGCGTCACTTTCCTGTCATCCATCGCCTTGGCAATCGCCTTTTCTATTTCCGAAGCCGCCTCGTCCCAGCCCATGAAATTCAGCATGAGCTGCCCGGCCTTCAGCATGCCCATTGGGTTTGCCACGTTCTTCCCGGCATATTTGGGTGCGCTTCCATGCGCTGCCTCGAACATCCCGCCATTTGATCCTACATTTGCGCTTCCAAGCACGCCTATATCGCCTATCAATGCGCCGCACGCATCAGAAACGTAATCGCCGTTCAGGTTGGGCGCCAATATCACGTCGTACATCTCTGGCTTTGTTATTATCTGCTGCAGCATGTTGTCCGCTATCCTGTCATTGAACAATATTTTGCCTTCGGGCATTTTGCCTCCGTACTTTGATGCCAACTCATCCTCTGTCACTATTTTGTCGCTGAACTCCTTTGTAGCGACTTCGTATGCCCAGTCCTTGAATGCGCCTTCCGTGTACTTCATTATGTTGCCCTTATGCATCACAGTGATGGATTTCCTTTTGTGTTCTATCGCGTACCTTATCGCCATCCTTGTTATCCTCTGCGTCTTGGATTTGCCAATCGGCTTTATGCCAATGCCTGCATCAGAATCTATGCTCACGTTCATCGTGCTTTTCATGAACTCTCTCACCTTCTCCGCCTCGGTGCTATTGTAGGGCCACTCTATGCCTGTATAAATGTCGTCGGTGTTTTCCCTGAAGACAACCATGTCGACATTTTGCGGGTATTTCAGCGGGCTGTCAAGCCCTTTTATGTATTTGACCGGCCTTATGTTGGCGTAAAGGTCCAGCATCATCCTTATTGTTACGTTCAGCGAACGGAAACCGGATCCAACTGGCGTCGTCAGCGGGCCCTTGAACAATATCCTATACTTTTTTATTGTCTCTACAGTCGCTTCAGGCAGCCTGCTTCCTGATTTCTTCTCTGCTTCCTCGCCTGCATCAACCTCAAGCCAGTTTATGCTCCTGGAGCCGTTGTAAGCCTTCTTCACTGCCTCGTTTATCACTCCAACCGCAGCTTCGGATATCTCAGGCCCTATGCCATCGCCCTTTGCGAAAGGTATGGTGGGTTTGTCAGGAACCTGCCATTTCTCATTCTCAAAATTTATCATTTCGCTGTTTTTCTCTTCCATAGAATCAACCATCATTAGCATTAGTGGGCCCAGCAACTGCCTTGTCCCTTGTAAATTCGTATACCTTCGCCCCGCTTATCTGCTTGAGCGTGTCATCATGCGTTATTATGAAAATCTGGTCCACGTAATTCGGCAGAAAATTGCCGAAGACATCGACCATCTTTGATATGCCGTTCACATCTAGGTTGTGCGTAGGCTCGTCCAGTATGAGCCATTTCAGGTTCGGTGCTATGACCATTGACATTGCTATCCTCAATGCGAGGCATGCTATGCTGCGCTCTCCGCCGCTGGCTACTGCATCTACTGGCAGCCATACCGTGTTGCCTTCTATGCCCATGCCAGCCTCGAGGGAATAGTCATCGTTGTACGTATTGAGCATTATTCCGGTGTAATCGCCGTACGGGTAAAGCCCTGGCCAGAGCTCGTCAAGCATGCTGTTTATTGTAGATACTAAGCTCGACCTGAGCCTGGTCTCCGTGTCTGCCAGCGCATCCTTAAACTTAGAAATATTGGAGATGTGCCTTCTGTGCTGCCCTGCCCTTTCCATTACGGCTTTTACCCTTTCTATGGCGCTCTTGTTCTCTTCCAGCTGCTTTCTTATCTTGCCGGACAATTCTTCCTCGGCCTTAAGCTCAGCGGAGAATTTTGCGAACTCTGAGTTCTTTGCGCTCAGCGCCTCTGTAACGCTTTCTATCTGCTTCATATCGACTTTTATGGATCCGAGATCCGCCCTCCTCGTCTTCAGAGCCGATTCTGATGCGGCTATCTCGGATTCGATCGATGAAATCTTGTCCAACGCTTCTGACTTTCTCTTCGCCTCTTCAAATGCCTTAGATATCTTATCGCTGCCAGCTTTTAATTCTGCAAGCGCCTTTTCAACTGCTGTGTACTCAGCTGCATATCTCTCAAGCTCTTTTGAGAGTTTTTTGCTCTCCTCTTCGGCATTCTTGTACTGCTCCATCTTTGCCGTAAGCTTCACGAACCTCTCCATCCTTTTGTTCAATGCGGATATCTCCTGCTCCCTGTTGCGGATGAGCTCCTCTGCGCCAGCTATGCTCCTTGATTTGGAAGCCATCAGTTCCCTGCGCTCTTTCAAAAGCCTTTCGCGAAGCTCAGGCGTTATGACTTGCTCGCAAACCGGGCATTTGTCGCTGTGCTCTTCAAGCTCGTCTGTCACTTTCCTTATCTCCACTAGGGCGCTTTTGCTGCTTTCCAATGCGGATATCGCTTTCTTCAGCTCTTCGTTTGCCCTGTCGATGCTGCCTTTTATAGAGCCCATTGTTTCGTCCCCAAGCTCGGCAGCTATCCTTTTTGCTTCGCCAACCATCTCCTGGCTCCTGCCTAATGCGGATTCTGCATAAGACCTATTTTTTATCAGTTCTTTCTCCTTTTTCTGCATTTCTTCAATCCTTGCCGTGCTCTTCTCAAGCTCGGCTGCCAGCCCGTCTTCTATTGCTTTCAGCTCCTCCTTTTTGCCTTGCGGCTTCTCAATCTTTGCAAGCTGGTCGCCAAGGGTCTTTATCCTGCTTTCAATTCTTGCTATGTCTTCCGAAATGCTCTTCTTGCGCTCGTTCTCAGCCTTCAGTTCTTCGTACTGCAACTTTAACGATGCAAGATCCTTCTTTGCTGCAGCCGCGGCCTTTTCATACTCTGATTTTTTCGCAGCGCTTGCTTCAAGCTCCTTCATCAGTTCAGCTTTGCTCTTTTCAAGTTCCGGCAGGTTTGAGCTTTCAACTAAGCGTTCATCCTCCTTCAGCAGGGTCTTCAGGTAGTTGGCCAGCGAAGTTGCATTCTCTTCCGCAGCAGCAAACCTGTCAAGCCCAAGCATGTTGTCAATCTGCTTTTTGCGTTCGCCTTTCCTAAGCTCCAAAAAATAGTCCAGCCTGTTCTGCTCAGAATATACTGCCCTGGAGAACACATCGTAATCTATCTTTAATATCGATTCTATCTCTTCGTTGACGCGCTCAGGCTGCGTCTGCAGGTACTTCCCGTTCTTTTCTATTTTGGCGTCAGCCTTTTTGCTCTTGTTTATTGTCCTTGTTATCCTGTATACATCCTCGCCAATCTTCATCGTAAGCTCTACGCTTGCTGAGTGCTTTACCTCTGGCCTGCTCATTATTATGTCTTCCAACTTGTACCTTTTGTGCTCCAATGCAGGAAAAGTCCCAAACAGGGCAAAGGCTATGGCATCCATCATTGAGCTTTTCCCTGCGCCCATCATTCCAACAATTACATTCGTGCCGCTCTGAAAGTCTATGCTGGTGTCTTTATGCGTTTTCCAGTTGGTGAGCCTTATATGCGTTATCATAGGATGCACTCGCAGGGGCCATAGTCCTGCTTATATAAGCAGAATCAGGAATAAATGGCAAACAAAAAATAAATAGGCTACACCTATTTTTATGCAGTCTTGTATAAAGGCTTATCTCATTAGCGTCTGCAGCATAAATCTATCAATGATCTGCCTGGAGATCTCCATAAAGTATGCCAGATCGCTAGCAATCTTGTCAGTATCCTTCTCATTCGGGTTAAAGTTTACGCGCAATTCCAAAGCCGGGCTGGCATCATTCTTTATATGCGCTATAGTGTATTTGGCAACAGGCACCTTTTGCGAAGAACTAGAATAATTCATGTCAGGTGCCATTTCAATTACCGGTATGCTGCCGAACTCGGATACCAGCTTGCTGTTTATTGCAGCCTTTATCTTGTTGAAATCATCGTCGCTTAAATCCCTGCCAAGAGCCATTGTATAATTGGCGTAGCCCTTCGCTTTCTTTATGCCATCTCTAGCTTCAACCATGCAACCACTGTATTAAATATATGGATTGGAACTGGTGCGCAATTAATATAATAAGCTTTCGTCCAGTATCGTCAGGAATAAAAAGCGCAGCGGAAAGGCTATACGAGGCTCTCTTCGGAAACGTCTATCTGGCTTACCCCGGATATGCTCTTAAGCCCCTCCTCAAGCTTTGTAGAGGTTGTTTCAGACTCTTCGAATACAAAGAATACCTTTAGCACCTTAATGCCGAAGGCTATGTCCTGGGCTTCTATGCTCGCGGGCTTCATCTTCTCCTTTATCTGCCTTACCACAGAATCCATCTTGCCCTCTTCAGGGTAAACATTAAATACGACACCTATGCGCGACATTATGGTCCCTCAAATCCGCACTTCTCGCACCTGTATATGTTTGTTATCTCTCTGCAGTGCATGCAGCGCACTATGTTGCTTTCCCCGCAATTCGGGCATTTGAATTCGGTATACTCGTGAGTGAGCCTACCGCATGAAACACATACCTTTCCTGGCAAATTGCTGGTTATAGAATCACCTGTTATTCGCGCGCTTTGCCTGGGCTGCAGTCTTGCTGCGTCTCTGCCCGCTAGTTTTTGCCGATCCGAGAAGCTTGAGCAGGACAACAAGTATTGCAATCAAAAGCGCGATAATGATTATGAGCAGAACAATTATTATATCTATCGCTAGTTGCTCCTCTACAAACTGGGCCTGCAAGCTGGCAGCGGTCTGGTTTGTGCTTTCCGGCGTGGTGCTCACAGGAACAAGGTTGCTTTTTATCTGCGAAGTTGCATTGCTTATGAAGCCGGCAAGCATTGCAGCGTTATACCCGTTAAGCAGGTAGTTTGTCGCATTGCTCGAATTGCGTGCAAGCATCGATTCGTTAAGGTAGAAAAGTGCCTCCGCATCGAACTGCGTAGCCCATGAGCCGTAGCGCGTTCCATTGACCATGCTCTCTATGCCTGCCTCAAGCTGGGCATTGCTCAAAAGGCTCTGGTTTGTCACTTCATCCGTGCGTATGTAAGCAGCATCCAGAAGTGCCACTGGGTAATTTCCGCTCTTCAATGCCTGCTCGCCGCTTATCAGATATACACCAGGCACGTTAGCATCTCCTCCGCTCAATGCCTTTGAAATTTCGCTGCTTGCAATGGCCCCGAGCTCGCTATTGGGCGCCACCTTTGCCGCGCCTGCGCCATAACCAGACGAATAGATGTGGCTTGCCGCATTGCACCAAGCATATGCCTCTGCTCCAGAATATACATTCCTTAATATGCCATCGGAGTCTATCGCTGTCGCATTGTACTGGTCCAGCAGGCTTGTTATAGTCACATTGCCCCAAAGCTGCCTTAGCTCTCCGTTTGCTATGTAGTTGTAATTTACTGCCGTAAGGTTTGGCGGTGTAAGCGAACTGCAGTAATCTTCAATCGACCCTAGCAGGTCAAAGCCCTGCTGCTTTGTCAAGTGCGGGTTCTGGAACATAAACGAATTCAAATAGTCTATGAAAGCAATGTCGGCCCCTGCATAGTAATAGCCCTTATCGGATAATGCCTGCGCCTCGCCGAGCAGCGCTGACATGTTGCTGGTTATCGCCTTAAAGCCGCTGTATCTTGAGGCATTCAGCAGCGAGCTATTTGTGAAATTGAATGTGTAATCAGCAAGGCTCATTATCGTGCTCTGGTTGCAGAAGTTCGAGCACGATATCGTTGCTTGCGGTATCTTTGACACGCTGTAATTCACATAGTTGTCAAACCTAATCCCCTTGCCTGCTATGCTGCCAGCGCCGCTAGCGTATGCGAAGGCCTGCGATACGTTGGATATTGGGACAACTTCTATGCCGAAATACTTCTCCGCAATGTAATATATCTCGCTCTCCAGCGAGTCATTCCCGGCAAACGGCACCATAATGAAGCCCATTCCGCCGCTCTTTGCTGCACCTATCTTGTCATAAGCGCCTCCGATAAGCCCTATGCTTCCATTATAGTTTATCACGCCTGTGACGGTAAAGTTGCTCATCAATGGCCTTCCGGAAAGTGCAGACAAGGCAAGAAGGGTCATGGCAGTGCCAGCGCTCGGCCCAGAGACGTTTGCGCCAGCATCGTATATGTCGTAGCTAAAGTTATAATCATTGAAATTTTTATGCAGTAGCGCAGATGCAACATGGGCTGCTGCGACCGACGAATTCAACGTGCTGTTCCCAACTACTGCAGGCCCGCTTATGCTTACATAGCCTATGCCCTTCGTGACTGTCAGGTTTATTACTGTTATCACGCCGCTGTTGTTTTCGAGTATGACTGCAGGGGCGTGTATGCTGGCTGTGCCGACAATCTGCGCTCCAGCATACCCTGCTGTAAAAATAAGAAACATGAACGCTAAGCTGTAATATACGTGCTCCATCAAATCAACAATATTTTGGGTTAAATGCTTAAAAATAATGGGTTGAATTATATAACCGCAAGTCAATGCGCATGCAAATCACAGGTTTTCATATTTCGTAGACCTCTGCCATATGTCTTCGAACCTCGATACGGCTTCGCTCCTGTTTATGGAAACTATGTGCTCGCTTTTCCTGTTTATGATATTCATTGGCGGTATCTTGTATGCGTTCTTGGAATCTATTATAAGCCTTTCATGCTGCTGCTGTGCGTCGTTGCCTGGCATTACTCTTAGCTCTAGGGAAATGCCCTTGTTGGACAGCTCTTCCTTGAAATCGAAATAGTTCCTGTGGAAATGGCTGCCAAGCCTGCTCGTGCCTGTCAGGATCCTTAGCAAGCTGTGCTCCTGCACATGCCCTTCCATAAGCATCAGCAGGTTCTCCATGGCTTTGTCGTCGAAATGCATGTCAAGTATGCTTATGTCTCCGGAAAGCTTGCTGAAGAACCTGCTGGAGAGCACAAGCATGTTTGAATACGGCGTCTCAGGGTTTATGCTTATTGGCCTAAGCGAGTAGCTGCCGTGCCTCCTGCTGGAGTCTGAGAACCCTATGGCGCCTGCCGCTACGCCAAGCGCTACTCCAGCGAAAGGCCCAAGCCCTATTAACGGGCCTAGGTAGAAATCCGCGTTTAATACTCCAAGCAGCATTCCAAATATGATTGAAGAGAATAGCATGCCAACGCTGAGCACCCTATAGCTTTGCCTTCCTAAAAGCCATACCGCGCCTATTGCAAATATTATGAGTGCAAACGGCAGCATTATGTAGGTTATATGCACGGCTATGGCAAGGGCAGAAGAGCCTGACAGCGAAGCGATCAGGGTATTGGAAGGCGTTATGTTGTATGCAGTTATCATTGAAGTTATGCCCTTAACAAGCCCTACAGAATACGAAAGCACCTGCATATAGTAGAAATCCGAAAGCATGGCTATGAAGCCTGCGATTAAGGCAGCATACGCTAGCGAAGTGTGCCTGGACTTTACCGGTGCCTGATTTTGCATATGGTTAATTCGCTTATAAACATTTAAGGCTTAACTAAAAGTTTCGATTTGCCAAGCCTTTGCAGGAGTGCGGCATTGCCGGAAAAAGCAGCATGGCAAGCAGGTTTATATCTATTGCATGAGAATATGATCTATGGACTACTTGTTCAGGTTTGAAAAGCCAAGGCAGTACCAAAAAGAAATGGTAGAGGACATATACGATGCCCTTGAGCGCCGCACCGACATACTGGTCAATGCGCCCACCGGCATAGGCAAGACAGACGCTTCCATAAGCGCTGCCCTCACATTCGCATTGAAGAACGATTTGGACGTTTTCTTCCTGACGCCAAAGATATCGCAGCACAAAATAGCAGTGGAAGCCCTTTCAGGCATAAAAGCCAAATCCGGAATGGGCTTCAACTTTGTAGACATAGTTGGAAAGCAGAACATGTGCATAAACGATTCGGTCAACATGATAGAGAGCGATGCGTTCTACGGCGCATGCGAGAGCTTGGTAAAATCCGGAAAGTGCGGATTCTTCTCCGCGGCAAAGAACTTCGAGCCTTCGGCATTGGACTACGGGCACATGGAAAAGGGCCACAACTCGTTTTTTGACTTTGCATTCAAGCATGGTGTGTGCGCTTATGAAATCGCAGCAAAGCTCGCCAGGAACTCCAGGGTTGTCATTGCGGGGTATGCGCACCTCCTCAACCCCTACAACAAGGGCACCTTCCTGAAGAAAATAGGCCATACGCTAGACAATTCAATAGTCATATGGGATGAGGCGCATAACCTAATGAACGCAGCGAGCTCGTATTTCAGCAGCGCAATAACATCGGTTGGGATAGAGCGCGCAATGAAGGAACTTGGCCAGATAGGCAGCAGCATAGACCTAGATTACCTGAAATTCGAGCTAGGCAGGCTAGCTGAGAAAAAACTTTCAGGCAGCACTATGGAATCATTTGTCTCATTAGATGAATTTCCGGAAGAGATAACTGCAAACGCCGAAAAGCTAATCGATCAGCTTGACAAGGCGGCGCTGGAATACATCCAGTCAAAGAATGCCAAGCGCAGCGCCATAGTCCACGTATCGCGCTTCCTTAAAAGCTTCATGGATGCAGACGCATCAACCGCAAGGATCATATCCAAAAAGTCTGGAAGGCCAGCGCTGCTGGTGAGCTGCCTTTACCCGGAGCGTGCCATCACAGTTTTCCAGGAAGCATACGCAAACGTGTTCATGAGCGCAACGCTGCAGCCAATGGCAATGTATGCAGATCTTTTTGGCCTCAAGAATTCTGTGGCAAAGAGCTATCGGTCCCCATTTCCCAAGGGCAACGTGAACGCATACATAGATGATGAATTCACTACAAAGTTCTCATACCGTTCAGCTGAGCAGTACAAGCGCATTGCACAGCGCATCCAGTCAATAAAGCAGGTTACTCCAGGAAACCTGGCTGTATTCTTTCCGAGCTTTTCCGTGCTGGACGGGGTTGCGCGGCACATAAGCTTCAGCAGGAAATACACGCAGCGCAGCTCAATGAAGAGCATAGCAACGGAGAACCTGATAAAAAGCTTCATAGACGATGGCAACGGCCTGCTGCTTGCAGTGATGGGCGGCAGCCTGAGCGAGGGCGTAGACTACCCAAACAACGCAATAAAGGGCATAGCCATTGTAGGTATACCGCTGGCGGTTCCGGACCTGGAGCTCAGGGCGCAGATCGCATACCTGGATAAGAAATTCAGCGGCAAAGGGCAGGACTATGCGTACATAATACCTGCTTTGATAAGGACCATACAGGCCTCAGGAAGGGCCATAAGGAGCGAAAGCGACAGGGCTACGATAGTGCTGATGGACAGGAGGTATTCATGGCGCATTTACAGGTCTGTGGTCTCAAACAGCATAAGCATAAAGGAGACTGGTGACTACATAAACGACATGCGACTTTTCTGGAGCGGCAGGCACATTGACGCATTTAGCCTAGGGAACGAGCTTGCACTCAAGCATTGACAAAAGCAGCCTCATAGCAGCATGTAAAAAACGTAGTACAAGCCAAGCCCGATGGCAACGCCAAGCAGCAGCGGTGGTATTGCAGGAAGCGCACGCTTGTAGCGCCTGAGTATGAACATCGTGATCACAAGCCCTATTACTGCCCCGAACACTACAAAAAAGCTGAGCACAAAGCTGAGCGAAACTTTGAAGGCTGCCACTGCAACCATGAGCGGTATGGCAAGGTCGCCTGTCCCGAGCGCAACATTGGCTGAAACCGGCACAAGGCCGAGGTTCTTCGCCTTTTCGACTGCCGGATGCCTGCTCAGCCTGCTTTTCCTGGTCTTAATGGCAGACTCGTATTCCCTCAGCTCCTTGCTGGTGAATGAGGACCTTGGCACTGCTTCAACCTCGTTCATGTCTACCATGAATGCGAGATTGTTCTCAGTGACAACATTGGCAAGCGTCAGCATGTGCTTTGTTATGAAAACCGCTATGAAGTCGTATACCGCGAGCAGCACCATGAATATAAGCGCCGCTATGAAGCTGAAGCTGAATCCAAGCACCGCCCCTACGCCTATGCTGGCGATTATCGCTGCTACATTCTTCAGCTTAGGCCACTTGTTTTTCGAAACTATCAGCGCTACAGAAAGTATTATCGCTCCAATGCCTGCGGCAAGCGAGCTCTGGGTTATGTAAGCCAGTATTACAAGGAAAACGTAGAACGAGGCTATGAATAGAACAAGCGCTTCTATTATTACATAGATCTTCACTCCCCTGTAGAACCTGAACAGCACCAGCATGCCAATTGCAAGAAATATTATATACGCGATAAGCAGCAGCGCGTTTACCGGCGTGTTTATTACCTGCGTGCTCTGGACCTGCTGGAACGATGCGCCGTTAAACCATAGCGTTGCGAGCGCTAGCCCTGCGAACTGCACGATCATGAACATGGTTAGGATGCCAAAAAGCTGCCTGTTCTCTATGACCCTGCGCTCCAATGCAACACCTACTCCGCTTCGTGGTGCACCAGCTTTATGACACCCTGCCTCGGCCTGTAGATGTCGCCGGCCCTCTCAAGCTCGGATATGTACTTGCTTGCTGTTGCAGAGTCTATGCCAGCAGCCTCTGCTTCCTCTATAACCTGCTGCGTCTTTACGCTCTCGTCGCCCTCTTCGCTAAGCTTCTTTATTATATTTAGCATTGTGTTGATCTTGTCAACCTTCTCCCTCGGCATGCCTGTTAATATGGTGTCTATGTCTATGCGTCCGCCGGTATCGACAGCCAAGGACTTAAGCATGAACTTGCTCAGGTCTATTGCCAGGTCTGCATCCGCAACGCCGACGACTTCTGCAAGCCTCGACTTGGCGCTTGCCTCGCTCATCCTCACAAGCCCTTCTATCTGCCTGGGCGTTATCGGAACCGCGCCCTGCTTCATGCCGGTCTTTCTCAAGTCTATATAATACTCCATTATCCGGTTGGCGGCCTCGCCGCTAAGCCTTGGCGAGACGTATTTTCTTGCATAAGCAATGTACTTGCGCAGAAGCTCGTTGTCTATTGGCGGAGCCTCAACCTGCTCGAACTCCTTTATGTCGGCAAGCTTAGCGCCTGCAGCCTCATGCTGCACCAGTATGTGCTTTGCAATGTTCTTGTCGAGCTCTTCGTCCATCACGTCTGTTATCGGGAATATCAGGTCGAATCTCGAAAGCAAGGTTGGCGGTATGTCGAACTGCTCGGCCGGATACCTGTGCTGGTCAAACCTTCCGAATTTTGGGTTTGCAGCTGCAAGCACTGCTGCCCTTGCGCTGAACGTTGCTATTATGCCTGCCTTGGCCACGCTTATTGTCTGCGATTCCAGCGCTTCGTGCAAAGAAGCCTTGTCCTCTGGGCTTATCTTGTCGAATTCATCGATAGCCACTACGCCGCCGCTTCCAAGCACCATGGCCCCTGCCTTCAGCGTCCATCCACCTTCCGAGAAGTCGTCCCTTTCAGCGACCGCAGTAAGGCCGCCGCCGGTAACTGACTTGCCGCTCACGTATATGCCTTTCGGCACGAGGTTCGACACCGCTTGCAGTATCCTTGTCTTGGCGCTTCCAGGATCGCCTATGAGCATGATGTGCATATCGCTCCTTATGATGCCGCCGTCTACCAATGTCTTTCCTGAAGTGCCGCCAAACAGCTGCAACGCGACAGCCCTTTTTATCTCTTCAAAGCCGTATATCGATGGAGCTATGGACTTGGCTATCTTGTCAAATATCTGAGGGTCCTTGGAAAGCTCCAATATCTCCCTTACCTCTTCATCGCTTATGGCCAGGTCGGCGAACTCCTTCTGCTTTGGAACTATCGACACTGCCTCAAGGAACATGGTATACAAATCAGATTCGACCTTGCCCTTGGCGTTTTTCCTAGGGCGTATGCGCAGCACTCCGACAAGCTCTATCCTGTCTCCAGGTATCACGGTGTTGACCAAATCGTCCTGGAGCCAAACCTCGAGCTGCCATGTGGGGGTATTGCCGCGCAGCTTTTCCAGCGGATCCTGCACTGCAATCCTCTGCATGTTAATGAATTGCGATTCCTCAGGCACTGGCTTGATGCCCCGCCTTTTGCACTGCGGGCATATGTCAGGCACAGGGTCCTTCCCAACCTGCAGCGTGTACTTTGTGCCACAATACGTGCATTCGTACACGCCTATCCTTACCTTGGGGCTTATCTCAGACCTTTTCACTATAAGGCTGTCAAGCGAAACGAGCTTGGATATGTAGGAGGAGCCGACGTCCTGCACTAGCGGGTTGTTTATCTGCAGCCCGAAAAAGCGCACGTGGACTTCATAGTTGCCCAGGTCCAGGTCGCCTAGCTTATACCTTAGGGACTCGTTAGCGGCCCTTGTGACAACATCTGGATTGTTTACGAGCTCGCTTGCAAGGTCAGGGTCGAATTTTGCAAGGTCCCCTATGTCAACCTTAAGGCTGCGCCTCTCCGGAAAATACAGCATTATCTCATTTATGCCTTCCCTGTAGTAGCGCTCAAGGAATTCGTCAAAGCGCGATTTTATTGCTTCGATAATTGCATCTTCCAAGGATTCACCTTTTTAGGCATAAATCAGAAAAACAATCCTATATGCGCATAAAAATTATTTATAATGTTCCTTTCGCAATAATTAATATCTTTTTGCAATCGCGCCCAAGGTGCTTTGACGGACAAAAAAAGGATAATAGTGACATCTGCATTGCCTTATTCAGAGGCAATGCCGCATCTTGGCAACCTTGTGGGCTCAATGCTGCCTGCTGATATATTCTACAAATACACCAAATTAGCAGGCTATGACTCTATATATATCTGCGGCTCGGACCAGCACGGCACCCCAATAGAGCTCAGGGCAATAAAGCTCGGAAAATCCCCAGAAGAGCTTTCCGACAGCGTGCACAACGCCATAAAGATGGCATTGGAGGCATTTGAATGCACCTTCACATACTACGGCAAGACCAATTCAGAGAGCAACAAGGAGACCGTATACGAGCTCTTCGAAGCGCTTAATCGCAACGGCTACATACTTGCCCAGGAATCGGTCATGCCCTTCTGCAGGATCGACAAGCGCTTCCTTACCGACAGGCTCATAGAAGGCACATGCCCTTACTGCGGATTCGAAAGCGCCCGCGGCGATCAATGCGACAACTGCGGAAGGCTGCTGACGCCTCAAGAGCTCATAGAGCCCCATTGCACGCTGTGCCATGGAAAAGAAATAGAATTCCGCAAAACGAAAAACCTCGCAATAGACCTTAAAAAGCTGCAGCCAGATATTGAGGGATTTGTAAAAAGCCGCGCAAAGAACAACTGGTCCAAAAACGCTGTAAACAAGACGCTAAGCTACTTGGAGCAGGGCCTTCAGCCCAGGGAGATAACAAGGGACATGAAATGGGGCTTCCCTGTGCCCCTGAAAGGGTTCGAAGACAAGGTTTTTTACGTGTGGTTCGATGCGGTCATAGGCTATATAGGCATAACCAGGGAATGGTCAGAGGACTGGAAAGGGTATTGGAAGGACCCAGACACGAGGCTTGTGCAATTCATGGGAAAGGACAACATAGAGTTCCATACGATGATGTGGCCTGCCATACTCATTGGCTCCGACAGCGGCTATGTGCTTCCAAGCACGATAATAGCGTATGAGTACCTCAATTCCCACGGCCTCAAGTTTTCCAAAAGCAGAGGCATAGGCAGCCTGAACATCGAAAATGCCCCAAGGATATTGGAGCCTGACTACTGGAGGTTTGCCCTATCGTACCTGTTGCCTGAAACTGCAGACACCGAATTCACAATCGCAGGCTTCGTGGAGATAATAAATAAGGTGATGAACGACAAGATAGGGAACTTCGTGCACAGGGTTCTCACGATATCAAAGTCCAACAGGCCCTTGCTTGGCGAGAGCATGGAAATAAGCAAGGAGCACATTGCTACAGTGCAGCCTATCGTTGAAAGCTATATTGCCAACTTTGAAAGCTTCAAGATACGCGAGGCCCTGAAGGATGTAATAAGGCTTGCCGAAGCCGGCAACGAAATAATGTCAAATAGGCAGCCTTGGGCCCTTGCCAAAGCCGCGTCAGGCAGTGCAAAAGCGAAAGGCGAGTTCGCAGAAATAATAGGGTCGCTTGCATGGATCGTGCATGCTGTCGGCATAATGCTGTGGCCGTTCGCCCCTGCAGCAAGCACAACCATATTGTCGTATTTCTCAGCGAGCCAGGCAAAGCTCAGCTCAATCTGGCATCCTGTGAAACTGGGCAGCCTTGAAGGCCTGAACCCAGTTTTCAATAAGGTCACTGACGAGCAGCTGCGCGAGCTTGAAAAGTTCGAATCGGATTAAAGGGCTATAGGAAAAAATAAATATTATGAAAGCGCCTATCCTATCATGGCAACGGTAACAAGGGCAACAGTCTACAAAATAAACGGCAGCGAGGTTGAGGCAGTAGAGCGAAACGTATGGTCCCTAAGCAACTTTATCCTGAACGAAAAGTACGCCTCAGGGCTTGTGAAATTCAGGCTTACGGAGAAACCTAAAATAAACACCGGCTACGGCCATTATAACATAATAATGGAATCGCCAACAATGACGCTGCACCAGGGGACCGCAAAAATCATAGGCGTATGCAACACCGAAGCCTATCAGCTTACGGTAAAACTAAGCATGATGATGGGCCTTGCTATAGAGCGATCAGGCTATGCCGATGCCATAATGTACCTGTATAAAGAGCCTTCAACAGAAAACCTCCAGTCTCGTGGCGAGCAGGTAAGGCTGGTCTCAAACATGCAAAAGCAGCAGCAGTCATATGCAAGATACGACATAAAATCTGCCCTTCGCACTGACCTTAACTTCAAAAGCCATCCTGAAAGCACGATAACGTTGCTGTACGAGGCACCGTTCATCGAAAAAGCCACAGGCAGGGCCGTAACCAACAATATAATACTGAAAGACCTGCCAATGGGCAAGAAGGAGATAGAGCACATTTTGGACAAAAAGGTAATAGCAAAGCTCACGGATTTCTGAGCCAGCATAATGGCATTGCTCTGGAAGCGAATGCATTCGAGGCATGCCCTTAATATATATAAATCTTTGTTGGCATAATAAGAGTAACTTTGCGGATTTGGCATTTATGCATGTGCATCGCAGAGCCGCTTTATTTTACGAAGCAAAATAAGGTAAGCTTATACACAAAGTGGTTTTATGAGTCAATCTAGCAGACAGATACATGGCCCATCCTCGACAAAGAGTTCGGGAAACGGGAAAAAGAAGATAAGTGCAAAGGACAAAAGGAGGAGTTACATTGGCAATTATTTTAGCTCTACAAAGCTCGCGGAAAAGGATTTAAAAGACAGGATAAGAAGGAGGGGCGGCACAGTCGCGGCAAGGCTGAAGCATGCGGCAACTGCAAGCATTCTCACAAAAGACGGCTATAAAAAGGCAGTCATACGCGGAGTCCTGGAATCAAAGGACAACAGGAACTTTGCAAGGCAGAATATAATAACAAAAGGCACGATAATCAATACAGACATAGGCAAGGCTTCAGTCATAAATAGGCCAGGCCGTGAAGGTACAGTAATTGCAAAGCTTCTCGAGTGATTAAATGTCTGAAGTCGTGTACGTTTTTGACAGGTCAGACATGGACAAGCTCGGAAAGGTGCTTTCCTACGACCCTTATTTGGACAAGGAGCTCCTGCCTGACATGCCAGAAGAGCTTTCCGACAAAAAATACCTGGAGCAGCACCCGGAAGCAAAAGAGAAGGCAAAGGAGCTGTCCGAAAGGATAAACAAGGCCAAGGAAAGGCTAAAGAACGACCCAATGCTCAACACGATATTCGCCAGGCAGGAATACAGCCTGCGCGAAGGCTCATCCCTTGGAATGGACCAGAGCAAATGCTACCTGTACATAAAGGCAAGCGACGATTTTATTGCAAAGGCGGAGCAAAAGCTGAAAAAGGAGTTTGCCAGTTTCGCCAAGGCGGACCCGGAAACATCCCAGAAGGTCATAAGCTTCATAAGCGAGGAGCAGCAGCGCGCGAATGAGGGCTTCGGCTCAATATTCGGTTAGTTTGGTGATCGCATAAACATACTAAGCATAAACGATCTTTCAAAGGACGACATGCTTGCCATATTCGAGATTGCGGACAACCTTAAGGAGAACAAAGAGCAGACAACGCTAAAGGAAAATTCCGTGCTGGCCCTATTTTTCGAAAAGCCGTCAACAAGGACAAGGACGTCGTTCGAGGCTGGAATATCGCAGCTGGGCGGCAAAGGCATATACATAGATGCAGCTACCACGCAGCGCAGCCGCGGCGAGCCAATGGGCGACATAGCCCGCATGCTCAGCAGCTATTGCGACTTCATAGCTGCAAGGCTATACAAGCATGACGATCTTCTAGAGATGGCGGCCAATTCAAGCGTTCCTGTGATAAATGCGCTTACTGACATAGAGCATCCGACCCAGGCGCTTGTGGACATGTATACCATAGGCGCGCACATCAAGAACCTCAAGAACGCAAAAATTGCATTTGTCGGTGATATAGCGACAAACACTGCGAATTCGCTAATGCTTGCAGCAACAAAGCTGGGCGCGCAGATATCCCTTGTAGGCCCTAAGGACTACATGCCCAACAGCACCTATTTCAACAAGGCCAGGGAGCACGGCATTGTTTATGTGTACAACAGCGTAGAAGAGGGGCTTGAAGGGGCAAATATCGTATACACAGACACATTTGTAAGCATGGGCCAGGAGGCCGACGCAGAATCGAGGCGCGCGCTGTTCAAGGACTACCAGGTCAATTCAAAAATGCTTGAATATGCGGATCCTGAAGCGCTGATAATGCACTGCCTGCCTGCGCACCGCGGCGAAAGAAGAGATAACTGCAGATGTCCTGGAGGGGCCAAAGAGCATAGTGTGGGAGCAGGCAAAAAACAAGCTGCTAATAGCAAAGGCAGTGCTGTTATTCCTTTCAATAGAGCAGCGCTGATAATTATATAGCTTTTAGCCTAAAATAGTCTATTATGGACCTTATAGCAAAATCAGCATTCGCAGTATTGATACTTGTTGCAATAGCTGCAGTCATATTCCTGGCCGTGCAGCTGCTGCACTATTCCCAAAAACCGTACATCAGCTCGGCGCAGGCCGCTAATGCTGTGCTCAATGACATACGACAGAACTATCCGGATTCTTTCGCCAGCGTGCTGTCTGTATCGAAATCCAATATAACAAACGACAGCTGGGATGTGGTAGTAAACGTCGTGTACAATTATACAACCCCGTGCCCTGAGGTGCTTAATGAAGGGTATGACTATCCGAGCTTTGAGTTTGTAGGGAGCGAATACAACCTTTATGCATCTGCATGCAACGTATATGGCTATGCAAATGCGCCGACATACATAGTGGGGTCGCCGTACATAGCAATAACCAGGGCATATGCATCAGGCAATGAAACCGTGCGCAATTACATAGGCACGTATGGATTCAACAGCACGACTGTGCATGCGCATTTCTATGCTGCGCCACCATCAAACAAGAGCCTCGATGCAATTGCTGCTGGCAGGAACGACACATGGATAATTACTTATACTGGCAATAAGGCTGCAAAGTCGCTGTATGTCGGGATGAGCCAGAACGGCACCATAATAAGCACTCTTGAGCTAAACGATTCAGCAACCGCATCGCAAAACAGCACAGGCTATCCAGCATAAGCATGTATTTGCATAAATATATGGATACACAAGTAAACAAAGTTTGCTTTTTAAATAAAAATTTTATTTTTGTACATATCATAAAGCCGCATAAAAAGCTTAACTACAATAAATCTACTCAGCAACAAAAACCTTTTAAAGCTTAGCAAACAAATTTTTGCGACCAAAAGGCGATCAGATGAGCGACTTCGTAAATGAAATGTTGGGTGGGAACGCTTCGACGAGCGAAACAGAAGACTTCGGTTCCTCACAGATAAAGATAGTTACTGCCGGCTTCGGTGGCGGCGGAAACAACATAATAAACAGGCTTGTAAAGGCCGGCGTGAAGGGCACAGAGTTCGTTGCTTTCAACACGGACTACCAGCATTTTAAAATCATAGACGAAAGGATAAACAAGATACTTATAGGGAAATCCCTTACAAGGGGCTTGGGCGCTGGCGGCGACCCGCTTCTCGGCGCGAAGGCGGCAGAGGTTGACAGGCCGCTCATAGAGAAAGCATTTGAAGGTGCGCAGCTCGTATTCCTATGCGCAGGCATGGGCGGCGGCACAGGCACTGGATCCATAAGGGTGGCAGCGCAAGTGGCAAAGGAGCAGGGTGCGATTGTAGTATCAATGGTTACATACCCGTTCGACCTGGAGAGGATAAGGAAGGTCAAGGCGGAGGAGGGCATCCAAGAGCTCAGGAAATACAGCGACAGCGTGATAATACTGGACAACAACAGGCTTGTAAAGCTTGTGCCGAACCTTCCAATGAACGATGCGTTTGCCTTGGCAGACGAAGTACTTGCAAAGGCGATCGGAGGGCTCGTTTGGACGATAACCCAGCCAAGCCTGATAAACATAGACTTCGCAGACGTACGTTCCATAATGGGCAACGGACAGGTCGGCTTCATAGCAGTCGGCAGTGGCAAGGGCACTGACAAGGTCAACATAGCTGCAGAAGCTGTTCTAAAAAACAAGCTTCTTGACGTGGACTTTGAGAATGCAAAAGGCGCGCTGATACACATATCAGGAGGCGCTTCGCTCACCATAGGCGACGCAATAAAGGCCGGCGAGATAATAACTGACCGCATGGACCCGAAGGCAAACATAAAATGGGGAGCAAGGCTCATACCCGGATATGACGACCAGATTGAGATAGTGGCAATAGTCACAGGCGTGAAAGGCTCTAGTATAATAGGGAAGCTGGAGGAAAAGAAGCACGAGTCTTCGTATTCGGATTTGGAGATGATAGGCTGATTATGCCTATCATCATTCATATTTGGTGACCAGAATGAGCAACATAGGAATGGATGAGGACTACACTGCAAAAATATTAGTGGTAGGTGCAGGCGGGCAGGGCAGCAACCTTGTGAACAGGCTCGTAAACAACGGCCTGTCAAGCGCAAAGACGCTAGCCATAAATACTGATGCCAAGCACCTGAACATGATCAAGGCCCACAAGAAGATACTTATCGGAAAGGAGATTACGCACGGCCTTGGCGCAGGCGGCTTTCCGGAAGTCGGCATGAAATGCGCTGAATCGAGCCAAAGCGAAATCTCGGAAGCGATACAGGGATACGACATGGTGTTCATATCCGCAGGCATGGGCGGCGGCACAGGCGGCGGATCAGCTCCAGTAATAGCCAAGCTGGCAAAGGAGCAGGGCTCGCTAGTCATAGGCTTTGTGACCTATCCATTCTCGCTAGAAAGAAGCAGGAAAACCAAGGCAGACTGGTCGCTGGACCAGCTGAGGAAGAACGCAGACACAACAATAGTTGTTGAAAACGACAGGCTGCTGAGCTATGCGCCAAACCTTCCTGTTGAGAAGTCGTTTGAGCTGATAGACAATATAGCATACAACGCGATAAAAGGCATAACAGATACAATCACGCTTCCAAGCCTGATAAACCTGGACTACGCGGACATACGCGCAGTACTGCGCGATGGCGGCACAGCAGTGATAAACCTGGGCTTTGGCAATGGCACGGACAAGGTGCAAAAAGCCATAAAATCAACGCTCACGCATCCTCTGCTGGATGTGGACGTGACCAATGGCAAGAGCGCACTGATCCACGTAAGCGGCGGAGTTTCTATGACAATAGACGAAGCGACAAAGATAGGAGAGGGCGTTACCGAAGGCCTGGACCCAAAAGCCAATGTCATCTTCGGCGCAAGGCTTGCCCCTGAAATGGGCGACCAGATACGCGTAATGTCAATAATCACAGGAGTCACGCCAAGGTTCGGCACAATGACCACCAAAGCTTCAAGCACTGAATTCAACGGGGAATTCCTTTCAGGGATAGACAGGGTATACTGACCTGGCTATTTCTATTTCTTTTTTCTTGCCCATTTTATTTATATTTAAATAACTTTTGATACCTAATCCTATGTAAAATCTATTTGGTAGTTATAATGACAGAAGAGGAGATACTTCACGCATCAGCGAAAGAGATAAAGGTCGGAAGGTTCATAGTTATAGACGGAATACCGTGCAAGGTGGTCGACATAGAGACCAGCTCGCCAGGCAAGCACGGCTCTGCAAAGATGCGCATAACGGCAATAGGCATATTTGACGGGCAGAAGAAGACACTGCTGAAGCCAAGCGATGGCGACGCAGAGGTCCCTGTAATAAAAAAGAAGAAGGTGCAGGTTGTATCTGTCACAGACTCATCGGCGCAGCTCATGGACCCCGAAACATATGAGGTATTCGACCTGCCTGTGCCAGAAGAGCTTAAGGGCAAGATAGAATCAGGGATGAACGCAGAGGTCATCGAGGCAATGGGAAAGCGTGCCATTTCAAGGATACTTGGCAGCAACGAGTGATTTTATGGAAATAAAAATAACCAGCGATAAGAAGAACAAGATTTTCAACAGAAGGGAAATAAATTTTGTTGTTGTAGGGGAAGGCAGCACGCCATCTGCAGCGGAAGTGAAAAAGGATCTGTGCAAAAAGCTGAACCTGAATCCCGACGCAACGACCGTGCGCCAGATAAAGCAGGTTTTTGGTTCAATGACATGCGAGTGCGATGCAGTTTCTTACGAGACGCCTGCTGAGCTTGCCCAAAATGAGAAGAAGTACTTACTGTCAAGGAGGGAAAAGTCAGCTTCCAAGCCCCAGGCGCAGGAGGGCCAGCAGGCAAGCGCCTGAACAGGCTGCAATAACGGTTGATTCTTATGGCTGAAGGCAAAAACGACAAAGGCGCAAAAAGCGCAAAGGAGAAACACAAACCTTACAAACCAGGCAAGATGTGCCCTAAATGCGGCTCTAGGATGGGTGAGCACCAGGACAGGTATGCATGCGGGAAATGCGGCTACACTGAATTCAAGTCGCAGAAGAAAAACGGTGCATAGATCTTGGCAGGTGTTTCGGCAAAGGCTAAAAACAGGCAGAAAGGGTTGAAAAAAGGCAGCACGGCAAGGCAAAAACGCCTAAAAAGTGAAGCACGCCCCAGATATGCATGGGAAGGCAGCTATGTCAAGCCCATATTCTATATTGCGCTGTTCGTCTCAATACTCTCAATATTCTTATTCCCCTATCTATATCTTGCAGGGATAATAAGCATAAATGCAGCAAATGCTGACGCCACGATAGGGCTGTCGCTTTTCTTCCCTCTTGTAGTCTTTTCCTATCTTCTGGCAAAAGGCCGTACCCTGAAAGAGATAGTCAAAGAGCTCGGCCTTTCAAGGGAAGCATTAAACAGGCACGCACTGATGATAGGGGTGCTTGTTTTCGTCGCAATTCTGCTCCTGGAGTTTGGCATAAGCGCATTCCAGCAAGTAACCAACATAAAGCTGCCTACGAATGTCGCGCAGGTTTTCGCCGGGCTGCCTGCATACATTTTCGCATTCGCTGTTGTTGTAGCACCTTTCGACGAAGAAGTGCTATTCAGGGGCTTCCTTGTGCCTCGCATAGGCATAATACTGAGCGCACTCATATTCGGGTTCCTGCACTTCCTGAGCTATGCATCCATATCAGAATTCGTAGCTGCATTCGTTTTCGGTCTGCTCGCAGGGTATGCATTCAGAAAGACAAAATCATTGTACTCCACAATCCTGCCACACATGCTTGTCAACGTGCTGGGGGTCCTTGCCCTGCTGTTATAAGGTGCTTCAATTGAGGATCAGGCTTGTTGTCGTAGAGCCGCATTACCAGCTGAACATCGGCTACATGGCCAGGGTAGCAAAGAATTTTGGGATAGAAAGGCTATGGATAGTCAATCCGAAATGCAGGTATAACGGCAAGACTGCCATAAAATATTCAAAGCACGCCTATGGCCTCATCGCCAGGGCGCGGATATGCAAGTCTCTTGCAGAAGCTACAAAAGGCACTATGAGCATAGGGACCACAGCCATATGGCGCAAGGCCTCTTCTGGCTCAAGCAAGGTATATGAGCTTTCAGACATTGCAAAGCTGAAAGGCCTTGGGAACAAGAGAGTATCGCTAGTCATAGGCAGGGACACTACCGGGCTGACAAGCGCTGAGCTTTCCGAATGCGACGCGATCGTGTTCATAGGCGCAAGCCCCAGTTATCCTACGCTGAACATTTCGCACGCGCTTGCGATAATGCTTTACACGCTTTCTGGCAATCTGGATGCAGGGTTCAGCACGTTTGCGAAAGCCTCAGCTGCGGACAGCGGCGACATTGAAATGCTTTATAAGCTGTTTTCCTCATTCGTGGACCACAACAAAAAGATACGTAAAAAGGCGGCAGTAAAGCAGGCGTTCAAGCACATGCTGCAAAGATCTGCGCCAACAAAGCGCGAAGTGGCTACATTGCTTATTGCATTCACAAAGAAAACTTGAAAAGAAAAAGTAAAAGCGCCAGGTTCAAGACTTCGAAGCAGGCTTCTTTGACTTTATTATTTTTACCCTTGATGGAGCAAGTATGATTTTCTCCTTGTCTATCTGTGCTATGTCCCCGTCAATCTTGCCCACGTACTCCTTGAGCGTGCTGACAAGGCCGTTTAGTGTATTGACCCTGCTTGACATCTCGGAAACGTTAAGCAGTATTATATTCTTCTTGCTCAGCTCTGCCTCTATCAAGGCTATGTCATCTTCGCTTTTCAGCGTAACCGGCTTTATGTAGAAGTCAGCAGGTTCGTTTAAAACGTCAACGTTTTCCATCTCTTCGGAATTCATGTAGTCCTCAACATTGAGCTCCTTTGATGTGCCTAAGCCCTTGCCCATTCTGTCAAAAATACCCATTTAGTCACCTTTTCGTCGTCTATTACTATATGACATTAGTTATTTTAAATCTTTCTATAACTGACAATAGCAGAACAAACCGATTGCATTTTGCTCAAATGCAATGCGAAGCAGAAGATTCTTATATCAAAAATGAAAAAAGCTTTAAAAACATGCTATACTATTGTTAAGTGAGCATTGATGATATACTTAAAACGCGTATATGACAAGGTGGACATAAAAGACGGCACACGAATACTAATAGATAGGCTGTGGCCAAGGGGCGTAAGGCGCAGCACTTCGAACATAGACCTGTGGCTGAAGGACGTTGCACCAAGCGACGAGCTTAGGAAATGGTTCGCCCACGAAAAGGACAAATGGCCGGAATTCCAGAGGCGCTATAAGGAGGAGCTGCGTACGAACAAAGCTCTTGACAAGCTCATAGACATAGCGCTGAGCACAGAGCCGATAACGCTGCTTTACGCTTCTAGCGACAGCAGCCACAACAATGCAGTTGTGCTGTACAAAGTGCTGCAGCAAAGGCTTGAGAAGATAAAGAAGATATCTGCAACTAGCAAGGCCTGAAATCAAGCGCTTCAGAATAGCTTATAATGCTCCTTCATCATGCACCTGTTCATTATGAAAAGCATGCCATTGTCCTCAGCTATCTTTTTCGCTTCGTCGTTGAATATGCCCTCTTGGAGCCATAGGGCCTTAGCCTTTATCGCTACCGCCTGCTTTGCTATTTCTACAGTTTCAGGCGAAGGCCTGAACACGTCAACCACATCAACAGGGAATCCTATCTCCAAAAGGCTTTTGTATGCCTTCTCGCCCAATATCTCATCGGCGCTTGGATTGACAGGTATTATCCTATAACCAACGCTCTGGAGATAAGCAGGCACGTCATGGCTTGGCTTTCCCTCGTTTCGCGAGCATCCCACTACAGCAATGACATGGTATTTCGAAAGTATCTCATAAGCTACCTTGTCAGCTTCATCCTGCAATACCATTTAATCCAGTTATTAATCACCATAGGACTTAAATAAAGGTGCCTTTTATTTTGTAATTTAGCTTTTTTCATGCAAAAGATAAATAGGTGTAATTATGGAGGATTATGATGTTGTAGTGTGCGGGGGAGGACCTGCAGGGATAGGTGCTGCCTTTAGCGCTGCAAATATGGGGCTCAAAACCGCGATAATAGAAAGGCATTTCATGCTCGGCGGCAACTGGACGAACGGTTATGTCCTTTCCGTTCTTGGCATGTATACATATGACGGCGAAAACAAGATAGTCGGAGGGATTGCCGACGAGGTCGTCGCAGAGCTTAAGAAAAATGGTGGCACGGAAGGGCAGGCAGGAAACTTCGTTCCGTTCAGGCCTGATGAAATGAAGCTCACGCTCGACACACTTGCGAAGAAGAAGGGCATAACCGTTTATTATGGCAGCTTGGTAAAGAGCACAAAGAAGGACGGAAATCGCATATCATCTGTATATGTTTCTGGAAAGAGCAATACCGAAGTCAAAGGGAAGTTTTTTATAGATTCGACTGGAGATGCAGACATAGCATTTTATTCTGGGGCAAAAATCATGTCTGGAATGGAAAACTCTGGAATACACCAGCAGGCAACGCTGCCGTTTAGGATAGGCAATATAAATGAGGAGAGGATAATCCTGTTCGCAATAGAACATCAAAATTTTATATCTGTTAAAGTTAACGAGAAAGGCAGGCTGGAACGCTTCAGGGTTCTTCCAGATTTCGTAAAGCTAGCAAAGGAAAAATATTGGCTTTACTTGCCTTATGCGAATGCCGAATTCATGTTCAATACGAGCAAAAAAGGCGAATTCGTATGCAACGCTACCCACGTCAACATAGATGATTTCACTGACGGCAACCAGATGGCGAAAGCCATAGAAGACGCACGAGAGCAGATCATCTCTTCGATTGAGTTCTTCACGAAGGAGGTCAGCGGATTCGAAGACGCTTACCTTATCGATTCTGCACCATCTATAGGTTTGAGGGAAACCAGAAGGGCAGTCGGAGAATACGTCCTTAAGATGGACGACGTGCTGAACAACGCCAGATTTGAAGACGCAATAGCCAGATGTGGGCACCCGATAGAAGTGCATGATCCGAACAAAGGCGTAATCTATACGCACCTTAAAGGAGGCGACGGCTCCTTTTATGATGTTCCGTATCGTTCTATAGTAGTAAAGGGCATAGACAATCTTTTTGCCATAGGTAGATGCCTTAGCGCGGAATTCTATGCTCAGGCGAGCGCAAGAGTCACAGGCACAGCAATGGCAATGGGACAGGCAGCTGCATCTGCTGCGAAGATAGCTATAGACAAGGAGCTCAAAGCCAAAGATGTTCCGATAAAGGAGCTGCAGGAGCTGCTTAAAAAGAACGGCGCCATACTTTAAGTTTTAATGTATTTGTATAGGCACGTTAAGGGCCTTGAGGCAAGGTCAAATATACAAAAAATAAAAAGAAAGGGTGCGACAAGCGCACCTTGCTCAGCTGTATCTCCTCAGCCTTTTTTCTTTAATCTTCGTGCTGCAGAGCTTGCCTTTGTTGCAGCCTTGCGGACCAGCAGCATAGGTGACAAGATCATAGATATGAACTCCAGCACAAGCACCGCAGTCACACCAATTGCCATGGTGGAAAAGCTGCCGAAGTATCCGCCCAGTATTACCGGAACGAAAGCCACGCCGAGGTTCGTAAAGACGCTGTACATCGATGTAGCAAACCCTGCCTGTGCAGGATCTGATACATAGTTTGTTGTCGATGTCATTGCCATTGACCAATAGGCGTTTCCGAAGAAGCCGAACAGGAAGAACCCTGCAGCTATTGCGGCTATGGCGCTTGTGTACGAAAGCCCTAGCACCATGAGCAATGTTGCCACGAACATCAGCACGCCGGTAGATACCAAGCCAAGCCTAAACTGCCTGTATTTCTCGAACAGCGGCGGCAGTATTATTGCGCCTAGAGCCGAGCCGAGGAATGCGAGACCTCCCATGAGCCCGCCATACGACAGTGCGCTTGCAACGCTGAACTTGTGAAGTAGCAGCACCGTAGAGGCTATGCCTCCGAACATAACAGATATAGCAGATATGGAGAGGCCTACGTACCAGTTCTTTATCATTCCAGGCTTGAACGAGCCTTTAAGCGATTTGCCCTTGTAGAATGTGGGATATCCCTTTATTCCTACTGCTATCCATATGGCAGCTATTATGGCCAGGACTACTGTAGTCCACAGCGCACCGGACAATCCGAATGCCCCGAATATGCCAGGGCCTAGGAATGCACCAAATGCCATTCCGAGAAACAGCATTCCGACGCTTATTCCTATCACAGTGTGCGCCTTGTCCTTGAATATAGAATCTGCAACCGTGCCAACAGGTGCCATTGCAAGCGGATATGCTATTGCAGCGATTATTCCAGTTATTAGGAATGCGACATAGTTAGGAGATATTGCTCTTCCTATGAGTCCTATTACGGATATTATGGCTGCAGAATACAGTGCTGCTTTAACTGTGAATTTTGCCGATACGTATCCGGCAAGCAGACCAAGGACAACCATAGTATATCCATATGCCGATATTAGAAGTATTATTGATGTCAGGTTTACTCCAAAAACTTTGCCCAATACGGGAACCAACGGAGAAAGTATAAACCATCCGAATCCTATTGTAAACAATAGAAACCAATATGGAGCCAGTTTAGACCAATTTCCCATTTCCACACCATTCTTACATGTATTTTATGCACGTGCGTATACGTTTATAATTGGTTGGATATGTTTAAAAATGCTTGTCAGGCAACAAATATATGGCATCTGGCATGTATGTGATCTTAGACACGAGCTCAATGCTGTTTGCAATGGAATCCAGGAAAAGCGCAATAGACACTGTAGAGCTGGCGCATCCTGGCAAGCGCATACTCATATCAAAAGGCCTCATTAGGGAGCTTTCAGGCATAGGCAGCGGCCATGGTGCCAGGGCAGCACGGGCAAGGGCATGCCTTGAAATACTAAAACTTAAAAATGTTGAAGTTGATAATAATAGCGGAAATGTTGACAAATGGATACTAGCTAGGGCATGCCAGAAAGACGTCTACTGCGTTGTCACGAACGATACAGCACTCTTTAATAGGCTGCGTTATAAACATATAGCGGTATTCAAGCTTTCAAGGAGCGGTATGCTCAAATAAGCGGTGAACAAATGTACTATAGGTATTCAGTAAAAGACACGTTTAAAATGCCTCCAGAATATTTCGACAAGGATATAGAGACTGTTGCAGAAGACATGCTGCAAAGGAAGTATGAAGGCGCAATAGACAAGGACATGGGCGTGATAATAGCGATAACAAACGTCAGGAACATAAGCGACGGCATCATATATCCTGGAGACCCTACAACGCACCATGAGGTGGAGTTCGACGTGCTTACCTACATGCCTAAGGTCGATGAGGTAGTCGTGGGCGAGGTAACCGAACTTATAGATTTCGGCGCTTTCGTGCGCATAGGCCCATTGGAAGGTCTGGTGCATGTGTCACAAATAACAGATGAATTCATATCGCTTGACAAAAAGATACCTGCGCTTGTTGCGAAGAAGAGCGGGCTTACGCTGAAGAAGGGCGATATCATATATGCAAGGATATCTACAGTTAGCATGAAGAACTCGGTAAAGGATTCAAAGATAGCCCTCACGATGAAAAGCGAAGGCCTCGGCAAGCCGGAATGGATTGCAATGCTCTCAAGCAAGAACAAAAAGAAGTCAGCCCCAAGGGGCAAAAATAAGCGATAGCAATGGAAGGTTTGGTATGCAAGAAATGCAGGCTATTGATAAGCAACGGCAGCAAATGCCCAATCTGCGGCTCTACGGATCTTACAAGGAAATGGAGCGGCTATCTGATAGTGCTAAACGCTGACATGTCAGAAGTTGCAAACGAGCTTGGCATAAAGATAAACAGCACCTTTGCGCTAAATATAAGGGACTGAGCCCGTAGCAATTCGTTGCCAGGCATAAGGCTGCTTATTCTTCCTGCCGCTTTTCATTGCCTTCGCTTTTGTTGTACTCCTCCCTTACGTATACCTTGCCAAGCTGCTTTACGTAGGTGAATACCGCTGCGATCAGGCTTGCCCTGTTCACGAAGTAATCAGCATCTTTCTTTACCGACCCGTCATAAAAGATTTCAGCTTCATTGCCGTTTACGGCTATCTTCGTTGGCAGTACGTCGTAGGTTTTGCCGAGAGCCTCTATCATCTCCGTTTCAGTGCCCAGCTTGCTTACCACTTTGACCTGGTACTTTATCCTTTTCCCGGCATCCGGGTGGTTAGCATCCACTACCACCCTTCCAGACCCGACGCTCACTACTGTGGCAGCAACATTGTCTATGTTGAGCCTCATGCCTGGGCGCGGGTCTATTTTCTGCGCCCTGAACTGCGCGATTGGCATCACCTTCACAAGGTCCTCGATCCTTTCGCCAAACGCATCCTTTGGCTCAAGCGTAAACTCCTTCTTTTCCCCAGTATTCATGGTCCTGAGCTCGGATTCAAGCCCCTTGACTACTGCATTCGAGCCAATAACTACAAGCACAGGGCCGTATTTTGCATCCTTGCTGTATATGTCCGCATCTTTTGCGACCTTCTCGTCAGTTGTGGCAAGAACGTTGCCGTTGACGGCATCCCAAGCAGTATACTCTATTTCTAGAAAATCTCCATCTTTGAAAGCCATTGCATTACCTCTAAAGAATAGCAAATTATTTTATCGCCATAACTATAAAAAGCTTTCAAAAGATAAGAATAAATAATATAACATGGGTTAATGCTTATCTGACAAATCTAGCTGGTGCCATCATGGAAAAGAAGACAAAAAACGCCATACTCTTCATAGGCTCGCTCCTAGTTGCCATAATGTTCATTACATCATATGCTGCTTCTTCGAATAACAACAACGCAATAACCACTACAGTAAAGCCAAAGAGCACATCTGGCTATTTTGCTTCGGGTTATGCAAATGCGATAGTAACGGATTATTCGCCAACTGTGCTGATAGCCGTCAAGCCAAGTGCGGCAAACAGCATAATGCCTGCGCTGTCAGATTATCTTTCGGCGCTCGAGGCAAATGGTACCATAGAGCAATACGTGCCTGAGAACAACGCCTTTCTGGTGGAGCAGAATTCCAGCTCTTACGCATATGCGCTTCAAAGCGACCTTTATTCGAGGTTCCAAAACAACATAACGCTGAATACAAGCGTATACCTGCAGCTGCCCAAATATGCAAAACTCACTGTCGGCACTTACACATACGAAGCGCTAATGGGAAACAGTACATACGCCCTGCATATAACCCCGCTGCCTAAACTGAATTCTACAGTTTATGTAAAGATAAACACCCTTGTATCCGCAAACGGCACAGTGATGCCTTCGAGCACTCAAATATATGCGGTGAAATGAATGATGAATGACAGCTTGAAGGCTGCCATAAGGAAGTACGCTTTGAAAAATGCTATGGACTATGGCAAGGCTTCAGTTCCCAGCGTCCTCAACAAAGTGATGGTGCAGGCCAAAGAGGCCGGAATTCCTGTAAGCGAGCTCAAGGCATATGTAGAAAGCACTGTAGCTGAAATAAACTCTATGGGCGCTTCCGAAATCGAATCAGAGTATGCAGCATACAAGGCGGAATTCGACATAAGGGATGCGGAGAAGCATGAAAAAAGCTCCAAGCCTAAGATGGAGCTCCCCGGCGCAGAGATCGGCAATTTTGCCACAAGGTTCCCGCCAGAGCCAAACGGGTACCTGCACATAGGCCATGCAAAACCGCTGTTTCTGGAGGACGCCTTCCGAACCATTTACAAAGGGAAACTATTCCTTTATTTCGATGACACGAACCCAAAGAACGAAAGCCAAGAATACGTCGATGCGATAAAATTCGATCTTGACTGGCTTGGCGTAAAGTTCGACAAAGAGTATTACGCAAGCGACAATATAGAGAAGATATACGGTTTTGGCAGGCAGCTCATAAAGGATTCTGGCGCATATGCGTGCTCATGCTCCGAAGACAAGATAAAGGAACTGCGCTTTAAGGGCATAGAATGTGAGCATAGGTCCAGGCCTCCAGAGGAATCGCTTGATATATTTGACAAGCTGGTATCAGGATCTTATGAAGAAGACAAAATCGCCATAAGGTTCAAAGGGGACATGAAAGCGGCCAATACGACTTTGCGGGACCCTACGATTTTCAGGGTGGTCAAAGCAAGGCATTACAGGCAGGGCGACAAATATTCGCTATGGCCTACATACTCATTCAACACGCCGATAAACGACTCTATAAACGGCGTTACGGACGCGATAAGGAGCAAGGAGTATGAGCTTGCCAATGACTTATACTACATGGTATTAAATGCGCTGCATTTGAGGCTACCTAGAGTGCACCTTGAAGCACGGCTAAATATAGAGGGCAACGTGACTTCGAAAAGAAAGATAGTAAAGTTCATGCGCGAGGGCCTGCTGTCAGGCTTTGACGATCCCAGGCTCGTAACAATAGCAGCATTGCGCAGGCGTGGCGTGGTCCCAGAAGCCATAAAGAATTTTGTCCTGCGTACAGGCATGAGCAAGGTTGACAGCACATTCAAGCTTTCAATGCTCCTGGATGAAAGCAAGCGTGCAATTGATCCGGTTGCAAAGAGATTGTTCTTTGTCCCAGACCCTGTGGCGCTGCAAATAGAGGCTTTCCAGGCCAAGGCGAGCATACCGCTGCATCCTACTTCAAAAATCGGAAGCAGGGATTACGAGGTAAAAGGCACAGTATACATATCAAAGGCAGACGCATCAAAATACAAAGGTTCTAGCATAAGGCTAAAGGGCCTGGGTGTGTTCCGCATAAGCGGCTCTGACCCTTACAGGGCAGTGCCCGAAAGCGAGAAATCGGCATACGTCAACACAATACAGTGGATACCTGGAAGCAATGCAGTCAAATGCAAGATATTAATACCGCATGACCCAATGGATGGGGATGAATTCAGGAAAGATAGCTTGGAGTATGCCTATGGACTTGCAGAAGACTATGTCAGGAGCCTCGAAGTGCACGAAACCGTGCAGTTCGAAAGGTTCGGCTTTTGCACGCTTGACCGGATCGATCCGACGGAATTCATATTCCTGACCAAATAGGCACAACCGCAAGCTACGGATCAGTGTGCGCTTCTGCCATATATGGTTTCGTGCAGTGAAAGAACAGACGGGGTTGAAACGTATTTCACTGTATTGTCTATTAGGAGCCTTGCCTCCTTCAGCCTTTTCTTTTTGAATAGCGCATGCGCTGCATAAGCCATTGCATTGATTGAGAAATTCTCGGTGTTCATGAGTGCTGTTGCATTCTTCAGCGCGTCGTCATACTGCCCAAGGCCGGTGAAAAGCGCCATCTTCAGGTAGTTTATGGCAAGCGAGCTTTTGTGCGCCTCAAGCGCTTCAATGTAATGCTTCGCCTGGGTATAATCCCCAAGCTTTATGCTTGTAATTGCCACCATATAATCAGTGCTCAAGGCCGGAGAGTCCTTCGAAGCAGCCTTAGCAAGCTCTATGGACCTGTAGAGGTTAAGCCTGGCATCCGCGTATATCGCAGAAGCAAGCCTCCTATGCTCAGCGTTGTCATCCATAAAGCCCGGCTTGTCATATCTTATCAGGGCCGTTTCATAATTTGATTTTGATATGAGTATTATGCCTTTCAGGTAAACAAACCAGTAGCTCTTTGTCGTGCTGAAGGCGCCATCGCATGCCTGGAGCGCTTTGTCGTAGTCCTGTGCAGCGTAAGCATCATGTATCGCAGAAGTAAGCGCATCGACCTGCTGGTCCGTAATACCTTTGGCAGGATATATTATTGCTTCGCATCCAGAGCAAATGCAATAATCGCCAGCATACAACGTTTTTGTCTTGCAGTAATTGCATGTTGCTATTTTGCCCTGCGCTGCGACTGTGCTGGCGGCCTTCAAGTAATCAGATACGTTCATTAAATCCACATGCGTGAGTATACATATGCGTTTCTAATCGTGCCTTTTGCACTGATATTTGTTTTCCATATTGCATTGCGACTATAACTATAAATCTGTTTATATTGCGCCATGCCTATCATGAAACCGCTGCTGCAGCATAATGCGCTATTGCAATTTTTCTAGCACTACGAAAAGGTGCAACTGGTCATAAGGCTCCAGCTTCACTTTTTCTACCACCTTGAAAGTGCCTGAAAGCTTTTCAAGCACTTCCTGATATATTTGCTCAGGGCTTCTTGAAATGTCTATGCTCTGGGACTTTATAGCAAGATAGGCAAAGCCGCCGCTCTTCAGGAATCTGGAGTTTGAAAGCAGTATCTCAGCCTGCTCCTTTGAGGATACGTCCTGGTACACTACGTCGCAGTCCTTTACGAAGCGCGCATACGCATCTGTGAATCTTGCGTCTGCAAGTATGGGCAGCATATTCTTCCTCTTTTCGCAAACTGCGACAAGCTTCCTCATATTGCGATCTGAAAGCTCCACGCAGTAGACTTCTCCTTCATTAGACACGATATCGCTTACGTGGCTTGCCGTAGTGCCTGTTGCAGCCCCAAGGTAGAGCACCGATGCGCCCAGCTTTATGCGCATATTGCTCATGCCATTCATAAGCGCAGCCGAAAGCTTGCTCCTGTACGGGTTCCAAAGCCTGTACTCAACGCCGTCCTTGCTATAAAGCTCCTCGCTATAGGACTTGAATCCCTTAACAAGATTTATCGTAGCAAGCTTGCCATCAAGCGAATAAACCCCGTCAAACAGTTTTTTTACTTCCATAGTATCAAGCCAATTGACATATGCTTTAATGAGTTGGCTGCATGCCATTCCAGCAATTCATGTTAGAGCTTCGTGCATCACTGCACCGGAACAATCAGATAAGTTTGTATAAAAGGTATAAAATCCATTACGGTCTGATGGCCTTTGCCACTTGCACGCGTTTTGCAGCATCCTTCAGATCCCAAGCTGGCGCCACACGGTTTCCATCAGCAGTATTACCTCCTCTTCTTCATCCTCGGTCCCGTTTCTTGCATTTTTCTGGTTCTGCAGCAAGCCTTGCAAATTCATGCGCCTTAGCCAAAGGCCCCTTCGCTTAGCAGAATGTGCAAGCACGTAGCTCAGCTCATCCGTAGCCATGCCGAACAGCTCGTTTGCCTCTTCCTCATCGCCAATTTCAGAGCATTTTTTTGCCTTTTCGAAATAGCTCACTGCCCTATCGAGCCGCCTGCGCAATGCACCATTGCCTACCCTTCCGCGCAAAACGCTTTTTATTCCCATTGCCACCACCTTAGAATAGGACTCAAAACAGGTTTAAATAATTTCGTTACCGAATTAAATAAGGGAATACCAAAACTGATACTTATGGTTGAAAACATCGTCATAACCAAGCTTCTTTACGACCTTATACCTATAGCCATGTCGCAGCTTGACGAGCCCGCAGCTGAAAAGGCTTTCTCAAAGAGCATAACCGAAATATTCGGCATAGATGAAGTCAGGATCAGGCGTTCAGAAGAAAAGCTGACGGGGGTAGACAGCCTTGACGGATACGTCTTAAATACAAAAAAGGCTTATGTGGACAACCAGCTTAGCGAATATTCAGAGTTTCCAAGGCTTATAGACTACAAAAACGCAGGCTATTCTAGCTGTGCAGTCCTGCCCATATCGGCTCCGGGAAAAAGCATAGGCGTGCTTGAGCTTTTGTCCAAAACGGAAAACAGGTTCAGCGAAGAAATGATCAGTACCATCGCCATAGGCGCGGCATTCATAGGGCTGGCATTGAATGCCAAGGCCGAAGCGCGCATGAGCAAAAGTTTGGCATCATACTTCGACTCTGCGTTCAGCTCCCCTGGGCCTAAGCTTCTTGTCAACTCCAGCGGAGCCATAATAAAAGCAAACAAAAGCGCGATAGCGATGTTTTCGATAAACCAGTCGAGGCAGCCTGACATAAGCTCCCTCGGCCTGAAGATGGAAGAGCTTTCTGCAGCGCCTGATGCGAAGCCGCTGAGGAAGCGCATCATAGCAGGAGGCTCACAAAAGCTATTCGAAATTTACACTTCAAAAGCAAGCCAGAATTCCATACACCTGGCATTTGAGGAAATAACAGACTCAGAGCGCAACAGCGGCATCGGAGCAGCAATAGCCCTGTCAAAGAGCGTAGCTGCAATGAGCCTTGACGATAACATGGTTGTAGTAGACGGCGTAGGCTCCGACTCTTCAAACGCCCAGATAATAGATTCGCTGAAAGGCAGGAGCATAGCCGAAGCGCTGCAGCCTGCCATATCAGAAAAGCTCATTTCAGAGCTTAAGTCGCATGGCAGGGCAATGCTTCCTGCAACATTGGCCTACAATGGCCAAAACAACCCTGTATATTTGTCTATTGCGAAGTATGGCCTCGGCTACATATGCATAATAACCAGTGCAGCGCTTGAGGAATCAGTGCGCAGGCTGTCAGAAAATATCAAGGATTTCATAAATGCAACATCAGACATCATGCTTGTCATAGACGATGCAGGAATAATAACCGATGCGAATCTTCCGGCAGAGCAGTTCCTTGGATACAAAAAGGAGGAGCTTTTTGGAAAGGCCATACGTACACTCTACTCCGAATACGAAATTCTCGACAGGGACCTCTCATACGTCAAAGGTGGCGGCAGGGTGGACGGAAGCTACGTTAACCTGATAAAAAAGGGCGGCGACCTGCTGCCGGTTTCATATTCGCTGCGCTTGATGTCTGACGGCTATTCGTACAACTACGCGATATTGATGAAGGAACTCCAGACGAAGCGCGCGCTAGAAGACCTGGAATCCATTGCAAGGACCCAGGAGGGCTTGGCCAAGAACTTCAGGACTGTGAGCGATCTCAAATCCCAGTTCATATACAACATAGCCCACGAGCTTAAGACGCCCCTGACAAACATAAAGGGCTTTGCGAAGCTGATGTATGATGGGGAATTCGGCCAGCTGAACGACGACCAGAAGGAATATCTGAAGACGATACTTGATGAAAGCGAAAGGCTTATGCTCATAATAACGCAGGTGCTTGACGCTGCGAAACTCGATGCCAATAAGGTAAAGCTCGACCTTAAGGAAGTTGACCTAAAAGAGCTTTACAACAACCCTAGCGTGAAGGCTCTCGAGGAATCTGCAAGGAACAAGGGGCTTGCGTTTGAATGGAACGTCGCATATGATACGCCGCTGATAACTGCAGACCCGAACAGGCTGATACAGGTATTTGTGAACCTTATAGGCAACGCGATAAAGTTTACTGAAAACGGCGGCATTACTGTCAAGATATCCAAATCAAGCAAGCGCAGCGTAATGTGCGAAGTGATTGATACCGGGATAGGCATAAGCGACGATGACAAAAGGAAGATATTCAAAAAATTTTACCAGGCTTCGAAAAAGGGCCTGGTGAAGCAGGACGGCAGCGGGACCGGGCTCGGCCTTGCCATAACAAAAGAGATAGTTGATTTGCACAAGGGCAAAATAAGATTCGATTCCGTGCTGGGCAAAGGCAGCAGATTCTGGTTCACCCTGCCAATAAACCAAAGCCAGAGGCAGAAAAAACGTGAATGAACGCTTATTCTACGTATATCCCGCAAGCCCCTCCAACGTGCTCCGCAGATATGTAGCCTGAATAGAGCATGCTTTGGTTCAGCCCGCTAAAAACACCTGAAAGTGTGGAGTTTATTATGGATTCCGAAGTGCTGTTTATGTATACCGTAAGTGCGGTGCCGGTCGCTATTGCACTTTTGCCCTTTGTAGTGTACACTGCACTATAAAGCGCGCCGCTTATGTCCTCAAGCTTCAATGACATGTTGTAAGGCACAAGCACGCTCATGTTTTGATACGTAAACTGACCTGCCGGAGGATATCCGTAATACCTGCTATATGTGCTGTTGTAAAGGTTCGGCGTGCAATTCACCGAATTTGCGTACAGCTTTGAGTAATTGTCCATCAGTGAGTAAAACGCGTCCTTTTCCAGCGCAGCCAGCGCCTTTTCGTAGTTGTTCTGCTGCACTATTGTGGTGGTCGTAATGCTGCTGCTTACAGGTATGGTGGAAGTCGTATTGATATGCACCTTTGTTAGGTTCGTTGCCTTTGGCGTGCTCAGGTTGCCGGAAAATGCATTAACATACCTTATGGATGACGAATCTGGTGCTATGGCCAGGCTTGTGTCTATGCTTACAAAATGCACCTCTGCAGAGCCGTTGTGCACGCCTTCAAGCTGCATGCCTACGTTGGAGTACGCAGAGTCGTAGTTCACATGCGTCAGCGCGCCGCTGCTTATTGCTACGTTGAGCAGCGGGTTCGCAAGCACAGGTTTCATAGCTATGTAAACGTATGCAGAATCGTTAGATTTCGGAACTGCATACGCGACATATTCATTGCCGCCCATTACAAAGGCTGTGCCTGATGCGCCTAATGTCAGGTTTCCCCCGTTGCCTATGTTCTGGACTGAATTAGCAAGCGAAAGCGCAACGGCTGCCGCAATTATAACTACAACTGCTATCACCAGTATCAGAAGCCACGGCACTTTTAAGTGGCCGGTTCCGTGCCTGTGCTTGGGTGCTTTAGTCGCCATTATATATCCTTCACCAAAAAAGCTTATAAGCCTTACTCGGTACTGGCATTCATGGAGCACAGCAACTTATAATACTTTTTGTTGAATATCTAATTAGGTGACCATATGGTTGATTTCACTGGTTTTGCTAACGAGCTATACGTTATATTGAACGAAAGGCAGCAGGTCTCATACAGCGAGCTCAAGGACATGGCGTTCAGCAGAGGGATTTCGCTCGACACCCTAAAGGGCTCATTAGAGCAGCTTGAAAATGCAAAGGCGATAGCTTCGAGAAGCCGAGGCGGCATACTCACATATTACATATTGCAGGAGCCAAACTCTTTGCGTAAGGTCCTGATAGTTGAGGATGACAAGAACATAAACAAGCTCATGGCAATTTCAATAGGCAAGGGCTTTGAGATAAACCAGATATACGACGGCGGAGAGGCCATAGACTTCGTAAAGCGCAACAGGCCCGACCTTGTGATATTGGACATAATGCTCCCGAACAAGGACGGCCTGGACATATGCCAGACGATAAAGAGCGACCCATCGGTAAGCAATACAGTAGTTATACTGGTAAGCGCAATGGACCCAACGAGCAACAGGTTCACAGGTATAAAGAATGGTGCCGACTACTACATAAAGAAGCCATTCGACCCGATCGAGCTTAGGAGCCTTGTAACCCTTTTCCTGCGCAAAAAGGGCAAGCGCTTTGATCCGCTAATAGATTTGCCTGACGAGGACAGGATATCCGCGGAGATAGAGCATTCGCTAAAGGAGGGCGAGCATTACGTAATAGGCACCATAAGGATAGATAGCCTCGGCACTTATGCTAAGAGGTTCGGAGGGAACTCCGGCGTGGTAATACTCAGGCTGATATCGCAGCTGCTCCAGGACATAATAAAAGGGAAGGCAGAAAGCGTATTCGTAGGCTTCCTGAACAGCGACGAGTTCGTCATAGCAGGAATGGAAAGCGACGTCGCTGCTGCAGTCAAGAACATCCAGCAAGAATTCAATGCGGTTTTGCCTTTCATAGTCCAAGACGAAGGCTACAGGAAACCAGACCTTGACCTGGAAAGCCTTTTTGAATCCAAGGAGGTCCCGAAGCTCTCGCTAGTTTACACTCCAATAGAAAAGGAGAAGCTGAAAGAGCGCAGGAACGAAATACTCGAGAACAAGGCTGCATCAGGAGTTTCTGAAATAGGCTCGTACACGTATGAGGAGCTGCAAAAGCTTTTCGGAAGGGAGGACCTCGACATTATAATAACCAGGGATTCTAACGGGGTCAAGCTTCAGGTGGGAAAGAATGCGGATGGCAGCAAAATCCAGTAGGTTGCATCAGGGCCGCGCCCAGATGTCGCTTGACTTTCTGGTCTCTTACGGGGTTGCGCTGATCATAATAGCAACGGCCCTTTACATAGTGTTTACAAGCGGGATATTCAACCCAGCAATACTGCCTGACAACTGCGTTCCAGCGCCATCTTTCGTATGCGATTCGTACGGCATAAACACAACCGGCGTATTGTTCATAAAGCTATCGCAGGCTACAGGAGGAGAGATAAACGTTACAGGTTTGGCATGCTCCACGCAGCTCAACACCACAAACGAGAACAAGCCTGCCACCGGCAACATAAAGGTCCTTGGATATTCAGGTTTTCCTGCAAGTTACCCGGCAAACGGCATAAACCCTTCCGGCACCCTGATTTACAGCGACGGCTATGCGGTAATAGAAGCCTATTGCTACGGCCCGAAAGGCACCATAGATACTGGTTCGCTGGGATCAGGCTTTACTGGGTATATATTCATAAATTACTCAACAATAGGCCTCCCGGGCCAGCATACAATCATAAAGCTTGCATCTATCACTACCAAATATACATAATAATTTTGTTTTCCAATTAAAAACGTGCATAAAATGAAATTTGCCTTCATAATGCTGTTTGCGTTGCTTTCAGGCCTCGTATTCGCTGGCAGCGTGCCATACGTCAACATAACAGAGCCTTATAACACGACCATACTGCAGAACGGCAGCCTTTACCTTGGCAAGGTCGGCCCGGGCCAGACCTTTGTAGTGACAATATCCGCATTAACGCAAAACTATTCCGGGGCTGTGCTGACCCGGGGTTGGAACCAACTGAAGGTCACAGGGTATCCGCAGGGCTGGCTTGTGCAGAACTCAGGCCTTTATACTGCATACCTGTCTGTCGAGGTGTCCGCAGCGCCTAATGCAAGCAACGGTACATACGAACTGCATTTTAGCGCTATAAACAACGGCAATTATTCTAAAATTGGCGCCATAAACTTCATCGGATACATAAACGTGACGCCAAGCGTTTTCAAAATGAATGTCACGCCGTCAAGCATCTCCGGCAGCCCTGGGGAGCCCACCGAGATAAGCGTAACAATAAACAATACCGGCGTATCCGACAGCCCGTTCATAATAAACGTCAGCGGGCTGCCTGCAGAGAAGCTCAGCCCGGAAACAGTCATAGCGCTGCACCACACAGTTGGCACATTCAAGTACAGCATTTCAGAGGATACTCCAGGCATATACTCACCAGTGGTAAGCGTGCATTCGCTTGAAAGCGCATTGGTAAAATCCTCAAAGACCTTACGATACACCGTCAGGCCATCGCTGCTTAATGACTATTATGCGCTTGGGCAGGGATCTCCAATATTCCCTGTTCTCTATGAGCCGGCATACGTGCTTATGTACCTAATAAGCTTGTTGTCCAAGATATAACCAGGTCGATTTTTTGGCAAAAGAAAAAAAACCAAAAAAGATAAGGATAAGGCTTGTAAAGCTCAGGTCGGAGCTTGACTTGGGCAGGCTGGGATGCAGCTTTTCCCAAGAGCAAAAATACATGTTCGCAGCTGTGAAAAACGGCGCAAAAATACTTTTCATAGCAGGGGAGAATATCGCCGAAACAAGGCTGGCATATTATGTCGAAACAGAAAGGCTGGACAGCTACGCAGTATATTCCACAAGCTCAGGCACAGAGTCATTTAGGATTTCAGGGCTCATAAGCGAGCAGGCGCATCCTAGCGTTTGCAGGTTTCCCATAATGCAGATAGATTATAATGCATTCATTGAAAAAGAACTGAAACCTGGCGATATATACTACGTCCGTGCTGAGGACTACAGGGACATAATCCGCATAGTGGTGAGCAACAGCCTGAATTCCGAATCGCTAGGAATGGTCTATTCTTTCGTGAAGGGCGACAAGGTAATCATCGGCTCGTTAGAGATAATAGCCGACGACAAAAAGGTCTTCGTTTACGCATATGCAGACATAGAGCCCGGGCATGCGTTCTTCAGCTACGATTACTCGAACGGAAGCATAAATGCCACTGACGCGTTTTCGGAGAATTCTTATATATATGTGCGCATAATTAACCTTGCCGAAGGGTTCCCACTTTTCAAATAGATAAAAATGCCCGAGTAGCTCAATGGTAGAGCGACTGGCTGTTAACCAGTAGGTTGCAGGTCCGATTCCCGCCTCGGGCGATTTTATTCAACGAATTTGCTAAATTGCCCTGATGGCAAGTAAAAACAAATAAGAGAACCGATGTGGAGCAGCAGTGACCACGGGCGTCTGTAGCATAACAGCTATTGGAAAAATATGTAGTGAGATATTTCAGGGCTGTGTCGATACGGCTTATTTGCCGGCGTAATGCCGAACGCCATCCAATGATTCTCGCTTCATGAGCACGAAAGTTAAAACGCTTATGTATTAAATCTGGAGCCGTAGAGCGATTCGGAGACGTTTCCAAATATCAGCGCGTATGTCCTATTCGCAGGATCTACAAAACTGCCAGATTTTGAGAAGTCATAGCTACATCTGCTATTGAACGTGCATCCAAAAACTGCAAAGAATGCAGGTGGCCTTGCGGCTGCCGTCCATCCTGCATGGTACCAAATCGCAGCATTATAAACAATGCCATTATAAGCAGTGTACGAGACCTGTTTGCTCTTTTCCACAACGCCGGAATCGTAATACTGCTCTGTCATGAGGCCTGTGAATTCGCCGGACTTGTCAGACGTTCCGTTATTAATGCCGTTTCTGTACGGCCCGCCTACAAAATAGGTTGCGTTATAAGCTGGGTAGCTTATGCTCTTTTCGAAACTTGTATTCCAGTCATACACCGACATCACTACGTTGCCGCCTGAAAAATACATCTTAAGCAATACTATATTGCCGCTTGAAATGTTTATGCTGTTCAGTACTACTCCGTTTGGATTCATCGAGCTTGCATTGGGATAAAATACTTCTGACATGATCTTAAAGCCATTGCCGTGAGAATTGGCGTGCAAGGGCCAATTGTAGCTGATGCCAAACTGGTACCAATACCCAGTATTGGAAAGTCCATTCAAAAGATATCCCTGCCCTATTCCATAAATGTTGCTCTGGTTCAGCGGTGTAACATTGTATTCCAATGCACTAAGATTTCCGGCTAGGGTCAAGCCCTGCTGCGTGTCAAACCTTGGCAAATCGTGGTCCACTGCAAGCCTGCCCCCAACAAGCAGCATGACTAATATTGCCGCAATGCCTGTAAGCAGAATGATGGTTGATGCTCTTGCATTCGCTACAGGCTTCAAGTTCCTTGCTGCTTTCATGCAATTACACTTACAGTTACATAAACATATTAGTAATTTAAAAACGATGACACATCAGTGCAATGCCTTGGTAGACATGCTTCCATCAGAACCTAGCTATTAATCGCCTTTGCCTGCAGGCTTCTGTACATCTTGTATATGTGCCTTGCCTCTCCGAGCAGCATCCCTGCACTGAATGCTAGAAGAAAGTCTACAATCATGTACCAGAAATATGTGCTGGCTGGATTTGCATATATGGAAAAATCTACAACGGCATTTGCAGCAGGCAGAGGAAATGCTATCTCTATAAGCAAGCGCAATATGAAGGCGCCAATCCATATGAAGAACACCTCATTGGAACCTTTGGAGCGTATAATGCCGTCCTTTTCGAACACCTTTGATTTAGAACCGAAAAATGTGCCGACAAAATAACCAATTATTCCGAAAAGCAATGCAATGAGCAGAACATATGCGTTTGGAGTTATGGCAAGCAAAAGCAGCGTCAGTGCTGCATATAGCACTGGCCTAGTGAATATTCTTCTAGTGTCGGCTTTCCTGCCATGTATCTGGCTGCGCGTGCGCAGCACAACGAACAGCAGTATTATGATTATTACATAAACGTACTCATATTCGCTTGTCATGCATAGACCGTCAGTGAACTACCTGCCCTTACGGACGGGGCTTCTGCCACGCCCATTAGTTTGGGACTTCCCGCTCGCAGAGTTAAAATTGCTTGAAGTTATGGTGCACAATGCTTTACTGCCAATTGCAATTTGAAGCAGATGCACAATGCCATAGCGTGAGCTTAGACTGATTTGGAAGTGCAACAATTTATTGTTTGCTGTTGCAATCAGGCAACGTGTTCCAAAATACGCAATCCTTTTGTAATTCCTCTGCCTGCCCTTTCAAAAAAGCCAAATTTATACTTTACTACATGCTTAACGCTAGCCATATTATATTGCTTTTGGCATAGGCTTAAAAATCTGAACGTCGTAAAGAACTTGACCAGAAAAGGTGTGTTTATGGGTGCCCAAAAGAATATGACTAAAGCGCATGTTAAAGCAAATATTGCAAAGCCTTTGTCAAACGAAGACATAAAGGAGCTCAGCCTGAAAGAGGCCTTGGAGGTTATAGAGCGCAAGAATACAAAATTCGTTTGGCTTGGCGTCGAGCCTGTAGACGTAATAAGCAAGGCAATAGAGATACCCGAAAACAAGGTACTTGCCATAACGCCTGAAGAGCTTATTTATTACGATGAGGACAAACTAAAGAGCCTAAAGGATCATGTTTTTGCAGGATACCACGACAGCACCTCAAAATTTGTGTTAAAATTCATTAAGAGCAAGTGCGGTACAGACGCCTTTTCATTAAAAGGCGGTGTCAATTCTATACTGGGAGACATACTCTGATTGGGGCACGTCCCTGGTTTATTACACAGCGCAACAGCAGCTGCATTGAATTATTGCATAACTGCCCTATGGCAGGTTAGAAATAAGTTAGGTTGGTACTGGAAATCTCTTTTATCTTTAATTGCTTCTCCGTATGCTACTACCAAATTGCTTACCTATCTTTTTTGACAAGTCTGAACTCGTAGTCCCTAATCAGCATCTGGGCCGTTTCAAACTTGTCTTCTACGTCTTTAGCAAGTTCTTTGTGCTTTCCTGCGTCGAGCTTTTCAGCCAGCTTTCTGTGATGTTCTATTAATGCATCTATTCTCTCCAGATAGGTCATGCTACCACGCACATACTTTTCAGCAATAAAATAAAAGGCTAACGCCTATGCTAAAGCGTTAAACCAGCATTGGCAGATTACAACGATGATGAAACCACGGCTGAGCCCCATAAGCCAGTCGGTTACTGCAGTTTTGTTAATGCTATCAAGCTTCCTCGAAAACCTAAATTGGGCCCGCGGAGAGTCGAACTCCGGTCTCAAGCGTGTAAGGCTCGCATCTTAACCGCTGGACTACGGGCCCGTAGTCATTTGCTGTACCTTTTGCAAAAGCGATTTATCTTATTCATTGCATAGTCTAATATATTTTTTGGAGGAAGCGCCACAACGCGAACATGCGAGTCGGCGCCAAAACCGGATCCCCTGCTTAGCATTACATGCTCCTCTTCCAGCAGCTTCCCTACGAATTCCCTATCGTCCTTTATCTTCAATGATTTGAAATCGATCCTTGGCAGTATGTAGAATGCACCTTTGGGCCTCACAACATGCACAAAGTCGTTTTCCTCAAGTATGTCAACCGCTGAATTTACGCGCTTTTCTATTTCTTTTACCATGGCCTTTATTTCACGATTGTGCATTTTTGAATTGTTCATTGCAGCTGCAAATGCGTACTGCGCAGGCGTGTTCACGCAAAGCCTTACGCTTGCAAGATCTGCCATCTTGCCTTTTATGGCGGATGACTTTTTGTCGTCTTCTGGAATAACTGCGTAACCAAGCCTGAACCCTGTGGCGTCGAAATCTTTTGACGCGCCGTTAAGTATCATGTGCGGTACTCCCCTTGCAAGCTGCGAGATGCTGGTAAATTTTGCATTATTGTAATATATCTCATCGTATATCTCATCGCTTATCAGGAATATACCATAGTCGTTTGCAATATCTACGATCCCTTCAAGGACCTTTTTTGAAAGCACAGTTCCGGTAGGGTTGTTGGGGTTTGTTATAAGCATGTATTTCAGCCTGCCTATCCTTCCCCTTCTTTTCAGCCCATCCAGTGCAGCCTTCACAGTGTCAAGATTCAGGTCCCATCCGTTATTCTCGTCATAATAATCGAAGACAGGGATTCCTCCATTCAGCCTTAGCTGTGTAACATATTGGTTGTAATAAGGTCTGAATATGAATGCACTCTCCCCTGGATTTATCAATGCGGTATTCACGAAAGCCAGTGCTTCAGTCACGCCGGCCGTAACTATGATATCATTCTCCTTTAAATCTACATTGTACTTTGTCTTATACCTGCGCACTATCGCTTCTATAAGCGGCCTTATGCCCTGGGCCCTGCTGTACATTGTCTTCGATTCCTTCAGCGCCCTTATATAAGCGTCTATCATGTATTTAGGCGTTGGAAAATATACTGGAGGATCGCCCCTGTTGATCTCTATCACCTTGTGGCCTTCGGCCTCTATCTTTTCAGCAATAGGTGCTTCTTCAAGTATCGAGTTCTGCGCCCATGAACTCCTTTTCGACAGTATATTGTCCATTTTTACACCCATCTGTAAATATTATATACAAAGCAAAATCTAATATTGCATTCATTATTGCATGTGTGCATGGTGCGCTTCATGCCCCTTCTTTTCGACTAGTTTCGCGTCTTCTATTACATACTCGCCTGTCATACCATTCCAGACTGCGTGGGCTTTTGTTATCTCAATGCTCTTTGCAAACATTGGTGCGTCAAGCACGAACGACTCGGCTTCGCCTCCCTCGAATGCCACATTTATCCGATACTTCTTGTTTAGCTGCAGCAGCCTGTCTATGATCCTTGCATCTATAACCTTTCCGAGAAAGGACTGATCGAACCCTTCGGCCGCTACCTTGGTTATTATTGCAGTCATTGTTGACGCTACCTCGGTGATTTCCTCCACCGGATCTGCGCCCCAGAGAGGCGCTATGTGTATTATGCCAAGCTTTTTGCACAGTGCATCCACCCTTGCCTTCTGGTAAGTGCTCGCTATCGCCCCAGTTACAAGTGTTTTTACTCCGTTCTCTTCGAGTGCTCTTTCAAGGTCTTCGAGCTCCTTCTCCTTTTTGCCCTCAGTAAACCATACAATGTGCTTTATTCCGAGGGCTTCTGCTTGCATTGAGGTGAATGCTATATTGGGCTTGTGGAACATGTAACTGTCTGGGTTGCCGCTATGCATTGTTATGAGCAAATCTGGTTTACTGCCTTCACGGCTTGCCTTATGCAGTGCGAGCGTTGAATCCTTACCGCCGCTAAACAATGCTGCAATCATTCCATCGCCTTCAATGTGCTTGACGGGCATATGTCATTCAAAACGCATTCGGCGCATCTCTTGTCCCTTGCCCTGCAGACATCCCTGCCAAGCGCAATGAATAGGTGCGTGATATCGCCCCAATCGTCCCTCTTCGCGATTTGCATAAGCTCATCCTCTATCTTAACTGCGCTTTTAGTATTGACCAGCCCAAGCCTGTTTGCAACAGTAATGCAATGCGTGTCTATTGCAATTCCAGAATTCTTACCAAAGCCGTTGTACAGCACAACGTTCGCCGTTTTCCTGCCAACGCCGGGCAAGGATGTCAGGCCGTCAATGCTTGATGGCACGCTGCCGCCGAACCTTTCAGCTATGATCCTCGCAGTCTTTATTATGTTTTTAGACTTGTTCCTGTACAATCCAAGCGAGCGCGTGTATCTGTAAAGCTCTGCAGGCCTGAGCTTTGCAAACGCGTAAGGCGTCTTGTACGCTTTGAACAGCTTGGAGGTCACCACATTCACCTGCTTGTCCTGCGATTGTGCTGACAGCATTGTGGCTATAAGCAGCTCCCAGCTATTTGCAAACGAGAGCGTACTGTGCATTTCCCCCTTGTACCTGAGCTTCAGCCTGCGCAGCGCCTCTCTCAGGAATTCCTTCTTATCCTTGTATTCTTTCATTCGCGTACGCCTAAAATCTAATGCATTCATATAGTTTGATAATCGCCTAAGATTTTTAGCTATTGCTTTTGAAGGATAAATAGACTGCGCTGGTGCGGTGAATGATAAACAAGAAAATTGCATCGATGCTTGCTGAAATAGCCGACATGCTTAGCATAGAGGAAAAGCCTACAACAAGGTTCGAAGTGCGGGCATACCAAAATGCATCAATGGTAATAGGTTCGCTTGAGGAGGACCTCGGTGACCTGTACAAAAGGGCTGGGCTGAAAGGGCTTATGGACATAAGGGGCATAGGCAAGGGCATCGCATCCAGCATAGAGGAATATATAAAGACCGGCCGCATGTCGAAGTATGAAACACTTAAAAAAAGGTTTCCAATAGACTTCGCCGGGCTTACGAAGATCGAGGGCCTTGGAGCAAAACGCATTATAACGCTGTACCGGAAGCTTGGCGTCAAGAACATCGATGACCTTAAGAAAGCCATAAATTCGCACAAGGTGGCTGAGCTCGAAGGCTTCGGCGAGAAGAGCGAAGAGATGCTTAAGAACGGCATAGAAATGCTTGAAAAATCAAAGGGCAGGCTTCTCTTGGGCGAGGCTCTGCCTGCAGCAGAAGCAATAGTAAGCGCGCTTCTGGGCTCTGGGCTTGTAGGAAAAGCAGTCATTTGCGGATCAACCAGGCGCATGAAGGAGACCGTAGGCGACATAGACGTACTTGCAATATCAGACAAGCCGCAGCAAGTAATGGACATGTTCACGTCAATGAAAGAAGTGGAAAGCGTAGTAGTCAAAGGCCCTACCAAGACGACTGTCTGGCTTGACATAGGCACGACATGCGACCTGCGCGTAATAGCGCCTGAGAGCTTTGGCGCTGCAGTGCAGTACTTTACCGGCAGCAAGGAGCACAACGTCGAAGTAAGGAAGATAGCGATATCAAAGGGGTTCAAGCTTAACGAGTACGGGCTGTATGACGCAAAGGGCGGCGTGATCTCTGCAATAGACGAGCGCGATATCTACGCAAGGCTCGGGATGGACTGGATGGAGCCTGAAATGCGCGAGAACCGTGGCGAAATAGAGCTTGCAAAGGAGCACAGGCTTCCGAAGCTTGTGGCGCTTGCAGACTTGCATGGGGACCTGCATGCGCACACTAAAGAGACTGACGGAACCAACACACTGGAGGAAATGGTCAATGCAGCAATTGCAAAGGGTTTCGAATACGTGAATATAAGCAACCATACCAAAAGCCTAAGGGTTGCGCACGGGCTTGATGACAAGGGCTTCGAGCAGCTCTTCAAGCGGATCGATGACCTGAACAGCAGCCTTGACGGGAAGATACGCATATTCAAGGGTGCAGAAGTCGACATATTGAAGAGCGGCGCCCTGGACCTTAAACCAGAAACTCTCAAAAAGATGGACTGCGTGGTAGCGGCAGTGCACTCTAACTTCAACATGAGCCAGAAGGAGATGACAGGAAGGATTGTAAAGGCCCTTGACAGCGGCATGGTCCACATACTGGCGCATCCTACAGGCAGGATAATAAACGAGCGCGAGCCTTACGATGTCGATCTTCGCGCCGTGGCAGAAAGCGCAGAGCGCAACAATGTTGCCCTAGAGATAAACTCGTTTCCAAGCAGGCTGGATTTGAACGACAGCAGCATATTTGCCATAAAAGGATACAAGCTCAAGTTTGCAATAGACTCCGATGCGCACAACATATCGCATTTCGATTACCTGCGCTATGGCGTAGGCATGGCACGCCGCGGCTGGCTAGGAAAAAGCGACATTCTCAACACCATGAGCCTCAAAGCGATAGAGAAGGCTTTGGAAGCAGTGTCATAGGTACTGCGTGAGGTTGAACTGCTTCTGGTCGCGGACCGCGCCTATATTCCCAAACACAGATTCTATTTCTTCCTTGAGCAGTATTATTCTTTGCTTGATATAGGGCTCCAGCTCATACCTGTCAGCCAGGTCCATTGCAGTGCTCAGGTATTTCTCTATGCTCCCTTTTGATATGGTAAGCAGGAGCTTGCCCCCGCATTTTGTGCACTTGCCCTTGATTGGGACCCTCCTGTACTTCGCATTGCAGGAAACGCATCTGAAGCCTTGCCTTGAGTATGAATGCAGGTTGCCCATAAGGTCAGGTATAAAATGGCTTAATATGAGCCTTCTGGCGGTGTCCCTCTTGTCTATGCTGTAAAGCTTGTCCATAAGGCTGAACTGCACATCGATCTTTTCAACCATGCTCTTAAGGGTAGTATAGCTGCTGCGCTTCGGTGCATCCACCAGCGCCTCTGCGCTTGCAAGGTGCGTGAAATTTATGCCTTTGTAAGCGGAATCTTTTCCCAGCCTGTCAGCCACAACCTCCACCTTGACTTCTCCTGGAGCAGGGTAAGAAAACGTCTTGTCATAGAAATCAAGGCCGTACCTTTCCACGACCTCCATCGAATGCACTTCGTCGTCCACCTCCTCAGGCTTGACGTTGACAGTGAGTATGAGCGGCGCATCCATCGTTCCTCCCACAGTAGTTGGCATATAGCGCTTCGAGAAATTTATCAGCGCATCTACAAGCAGCATTGTGGTGTCTTCGTCCCCGTCGCAGTTGCGCCTCCTTGCAGATACCAGGTAAGGATGCGCAAAGCCAACGCTTGCGTCTGTAAAGCCTATGATCCTTGCCAGCACCCCTGCCGAAGTGTGCGGTGAAAGAGTTATTACATACTGCCCAACCAGGTCGCCCATATTCTTGGCATTGTAAAACGGTTCAAGTCCATAGAATTTTTCCAGCAGCTGGTCTATGAAATTCGCCACCTTCAGGAAATACTCGCCGCCCCGCCTGTTCAGAATCACGTCCTGGTGCATGAGCTCTACGAGCTGCGATTTGTCTTCAAGCTTCATGCCAGAATAATCCTCTGTATAGCCCAGTGAGCGAAGCGTTTCGACGTCAGTGCCTATCTCTTCTGGGTAAAAGTGGGTTATGGGCACATCGGTTGCATCGAATCTAGACGTGCCGTCCTTGAATATGTAGACGCCGTTGATGCTCCTGAGTATCCCTTTTTCAAGCGGCTCGGAAAGCTTATCGAAATTCGACAGGCCCTTGACGCCCTTGACCAGTTTTGGCAGTGTTGCGATTCCAAGCCTGGCAACAGCCTTGTTGACCTCAGCTACGATGTCTATGTCCTTGAGCTCGCTGCCGGACATGTCTCCGCCGCACTTTTCGCATTTTGTCCATGGGCCGAAAGCGCCGCAAATCTTGCATTTCCTTACGACCTCAGCCCTTGCCTTGTGCTCCTCGCAATAAAAGGAATTTATGTATTCCCCGCCCTTTGAGCACCGGTGCCTTGCCATCTCTACTTTTATTGTAGGGTTGCCGAATTTTTTGCTCTGTATTGCGTAGGCCTTTGAGATGCTTCTCTCCTTGCCGCCGTACTCTCCTATTGGGTAGAGTATGTTTGGCGCAGGCTTCATGAGGCGCTCCTTGGCCTTTTCCGGCCTTCCCATCCTGCTCCCGATTTTAGTGGACCTTTTCATGACCTTAAAGCTGGATACGCTGTTTATTATCTCAATAGGCTGCATTTCTGCATTCTCTTCAGGCATGCGAACAGCGCTCGCATCCCTAAGCAAACCATTCCTCTCCATGCCAAAAGCGGCAAGCAGGCTTTGCGCAGTCTCGCCCTCTATGTCTATGCTTTCCATGTGGTCAAAATGGGGTATGCACGCCCTTTCAAGCAGCTCTCGCGACTTCTGTACAGCGCCGCCGTCGATTGTTATGCGCTTCACAGAGAACAGAGATGCATCTGCATGGTCTATCTTTGCATTCACTACTGCATCCATCAAATGCACCAAGTCCTGAGCGCTTAGATCTGCATAATCATAAATGAACTTTGGATGCATAGGCACATTGAATTTTTCAGACAGGCCGTAAGCATCTTTGAAGCTAAGCTCCTTTGGCTCCTCTTTTGTGTAGCCTGCTGCCTTGAGCTGCTCGAACCAGTACTCCTCTACGTAGCTGGTCGGAAGCAGCGGCGTATTCGTCTTCTTGAAATCTCCATATGTTATCAGTATGTCTCCCACAGAAAGTATCTTCTTTACCATCGGCTCCAGCTCAACCGCTTCTCTTGCGTCGTTTATCCTGAATGCCCTGCCATCAGCAAGCTTGACAAAGGGTCCCTCTATCGAGTCGACAGGCACAGCTACGCAGCCCTTGCCTGGCTTTTCGACTTTAAGCTGTGTGCCTATGGCTATGAACTTGTCAAGAAGCTGCATCGTCGCAGGGCTGAAGCCTTTCGCAGCGATGCCGCTAAATCTCGACCTTCCGTATCTGAGCCTGAACGCGCCAGCATGTTCAGGATAAGCGAATATCGGCCTACCAGCCACAAGCTCCTGCAAAAATACTGCATCCTTCTTTTCTGTTTTCTGCTGCGTGCCCTGCGCCTTTTCCACCTTTATGATCTGGTTAAGCCATGACCAGTCCAGGCCTACGTTTTTGGTATACTTCAGCACGTTCTTTGCTTTCTGGGCTATGCCCTCGCAGCTGACCAGGCAGACGCCGCTCCTTATCTTGTTGGATATGTACTGCTGCTTGCCGCCTGCATCCAACCTTGTCACATTCCTGTGTATGCTTATTTCCAGCTGCTCAGATGCAAGCCCGTCTATGCACACCGGGCAGTTTTCGAAGATTATCCTTATATCCTCTTCAGGCGGCAGGTATTGGAGGCGCGCTACCCTGGAGTTATAGATCTGAATCTCCTCCAGGTACCTATCTATCTCCTGCTTTGTCGCCTTGTATTCGCCTATTCCAAGCATTTTTCTGCCATAATCAGCCAGTGCTACCGAGAGCGCTGCAGCAGTGCCTCCGGCGCCCCTTATCGGCCCTGCATAAAGTATGGCTGCATAATCCGTGCCGTCGCTGTTCTTGTGCAGCTCAATGCCCTGCATTCCCTCCGTCGGAGCCACAAGTATGCCTTCCGTCAATATGGCCAGCCCTACCCTCACCGCAGTCGTCAGCCTCTCTTTCGTCGGTGCATCAAACTTGTCGCTTGTGCATAGCTCCTTCACAATCTCGAAAGCGAGCTCCTGCCTGGTCCTGCCATCCGAATGCTGCTTTATTATGTCAGCAAGGCCCTTTATCCCCATTATTCCCTCAACCCTTGAAGCAAGGTCCGGGGCAGGGGTTATTTCGACGTGCTCCTCCGGATCGAAGCCTTTTTGCCTTGCCTTTGTCGCTACGTCGAAAGCCTTGTCGAAATTTGTTTTCAGTTCGCTGAAATATTCATCGATATCCATGCAATCACTGCTGCCCGAAGTCTATCGACCTTACGGAATTATCTGCAGACATATATACCGGCATTATGCACGGGGTCGGTATATGGCCCTGCCTGATCTGGAAATCAGTCCTGCCCTGCCAAGTGCCGCTGTTTATAATCTTAACTCCGTGGTATTCGCTCAGCCCGTTTTTATGTATGTGGCCCATGTGCAGTATGTCTGGAACCACATCAATGACAAGATTGTCTGGCTTTGAAGGCACTATGATGTTGCCTCCGTATATGGGCGATAAGTGCCTCCTCTTCAGCAATTCCACCATGGCTTTCTCTGGCTTCGCATAGCTGTTGTTCGGCACTGCGCTTATTATCGAATCCAAAGAGGTGCCGTGATAGCCTAGGACTTCTATTCCATGCACGTTTATGTATGCTGGGTTCGAGACTATGTGCACATTGTCCTTCTTGAAGTCGCCTATCAGCTCTTCCGGAAGCGGAGGCTGGGGCTCAGCCCTCTGCACAGCATCGTGGTTCCCTGGCATTATGAATATGTGGATGTAATCCGGCACAGCGTCCAGAAAATCGAATAGCATCTTGTACTGCGTATACATGTCAAGCACTGCAAGGTCTCTGTCCTGGTTGGGGTAAATTCCTATGCCATCGGCATCGTCACCGCTTATTATAAGGTATTTTATGCTTCCTGCTATCTTGCGCTGGCTGGAATCGCAATCGCCGTTCAGCCACTTTATCATCTTGGTAAAGCTCTTTTCCATGAAAAGCTTGCTTCCAACATGTATGTCTGAAAGGAATGCTATCCCTACATCCTGCTCTGGTTCCTTTCTTTTCTTCAGAGGCACATCCGGCCACACTATCTCGTTGGCTATTACGAAAGGCCCTGATATCTTGCCTCTAACAGCAAGCACCTCGTCGTTCACTATCGAGCCTGCATTCGAGTAAAGCTCCTGCGCCTCCTTCGAAGTGCCATTCATGAATATGACTTTTGCGAAATCCTCCTCGTCCTCCAACTCCATGAGTATGTTGTTGTTTTTTGTGATAACCTTTCTTGTAACTATGCCAATTATGTATACGTCCCTGCCGCTGGCATAGCTTTGCAGGTAGCCAAGGTTCTGCAGCGGCTGCCCGGAAGAAGTGTGCTGCACCAGCATGGCCCGCATCTTTTCAAGCCTGTCCCTGAAATAGGATACAAAGCCCTCGACGCTGCCGCTTGTCCTCTCTGCAGTCCTGTTCCTAATCTTGTATATCGCATCTATCTCAGCAGCTTCTGGCTTATATTCCGCAGACCTGCTTATTTCTATCTTTATCGGCTGCTTCTGCGCAGAGATCCTCTCTATTATGGCTGAGAGCTCGTCCTTGGTAACTATGTGCAATGCTTCGCTGGACCTGCTGCCTTCTATGAGCTCATATGCAAGAATGCTTGGGTCTACGCCCTTAAGCACGGTTTCATCTATGTCGCCAGCCAGGAGCATGCCTGCTTTTGACAGGGCGTAAGTAAGGTCCTTTAGCGGGCCGCTTATTACTTCGGTCTTTTCACCCATAACCACAATTCATTATTCCTTTATAGATTCCAAAGTGCTTAACACACTCCATATTATTGTCCTTGCCTGCGGCGGCAGGTTTATGTCGTTGCTAACCGCATCTAGATTGTATATCGCTGACGATGCCCTTACGCTGTACTCCCCCTGCTCATTCAGCTTAGCCTTAGCTTCGCTGATTGCAGTCCTTACGTTCTTGGGTACGCTTGTATCGTTTATCAGCATGTCCATTTGCGCGTTTGCCTGCTTTATCAATTCAGCTACCTCGTCTTTTTTTGGCATTTTATCACCTATAATAAGCACAGCAATAATACTTTACGTGAAACTTATGGCATAAAAGCTATTTATAGGTTGAGCTTATGGCTTCCTGCGTGGAAACACGAACCGCCAACGCATAAATACTTTACCAGGCATAAAAAATATGCTAAAAGAAAAATTGCCTAATTCTGAATCAAATGCATACGCCCCACAGCCTGCTCCCGTATACGTGCACATAGGGCACAAAAAATATCTGAATGCTTCGCTGGAAACTAAAAACCCCAGAGAAGATTCTGTAAAATACGCACTGCTTGCTTTAGGCATAGCCACATACTATGAATATGCGCGCTATCCATTGAGCAACGGCCGCGCCTATTATCCTGATTTCATAACGTCAATAGGCGTTAACGGCAGGCAAGTCGTCCTCGAGCCCCATTCAACAATACGCATTGACTATATGGAAAAGCTGAAGGAATTCGTAGACAAATACAATTTTTACCTGATACTGATATCAAACAAGCCTTATAGCGCCCTTGCAATCGATGACTCAGACGCGGCAAAACTGATCGACGAGTATTGGTTTATAAACGGATTCAAGAATGACGAGGACCATGTCAAGGAGAATTCGGAAAAAATAAGGAAAAGGCTGAGCAAGCTCCTAAGAAGGCCGGAAGCCGAAATAATCAAAGGGTGAACACACGCAATAATCGATATGCGGATTAAGCAAAGGTTGGTATTTTGTACGTTATTTCTTTGCTTCCAGCAGCTATATGTTAAAGCGCAAAACATAACTGTACAGGGATTTCGTAAATTTATTGCAGATTTCCTTTGAGCTTTTCAAATTCCGCGCTAAGTTCCGAAACTGCCTCCTTGATCTGATCAGTGCTTCTGTGCAAGGCTCTATCGGCAGGGTTGCTGTGGAAATTGTCGCTCTTGCCTGGCAAAATATGCACATGGTAATGCGGGACTGTCCTTCCTGCGCTTGCACCCACACGCTCTATCTTGGAATAGCCGTCAAGCCCGTGCTTTTTGTAGAACCTAGCCACGAGCGATTCCGCCCTTTGCATATCCTTTAATTCTGCTTCCGTAAGCTCTGTAAAATCCTCCCTGTGCTCTATGGGCATCAGAAGGAAATGGAAATCATGGTCTGCATCTTTCGATGCAACTATCCTAATTGTGCCAACTTTCGTTATAGTAGAGACGCCTATGATTTTCTCATCGTCAAATATGTCTGCCATAGCCTTGCCCTGTTGCTTTGTTTTTTCTACCATTAACACACCCAAGCATACAGCATAATTTTATTGCAACAATAATCTAAAAATATGCCGCATGCAGCCTAAACAGCAAAGGACAAGCAAGATGCGAGGCAGTCAGGCTCTTGGCATTGCAGGATTCGCCTCGGTCGGGATTCGAACCCGAGTCGCAACCGTGACAGGGTCGTATGCTAACCACTACACCACCGAGGCACACGGCACGCAGAATTATTCTGAAACCATTCTATAAATACCTTTTCGTATAAGCCAAGCCTACTTGTTCATAAGGCCCAATATACCGCCTATGACTCCCAGGACAAGCCCTATTATCAGGCCAGCGTTTGCGAATATGCTAAGCAATGCAAAGATTATCGCGATTATGGAAAAGGTCTTCATGCTGCTCCTTGACTTGGGCCTGTATACCATATAGCTGCTTATAAGCAGCAGCACGCCGCACAGCACGCCGAAGCCTATAAGCCCGTACACAGTGTCGGTGTAAACCCCGGAATTTATTTCGGAGCGTATCACGCCTATCTGCGTGGCGTTCAGCTTGACTGAAGAGTTGGTTGTGAGATTCGCTATTATCGCATTTGCCGAAACAGGCCTTAGGGCAACAGAATACAGCAGAGCCCCTCCTATGATGAATATGCCTGAGATAAGCATCAGTATAAAAGGCAATGTATGCTTGCCCTGCTGGCTTGCCGCTTCTGCAAAAATCTGCTTTTTTTCAGCCATTGCAACACCTTATAATCCCGTTGGAGCGAGTCGAACGCTCAACCTGCCGGTATCTTCTTGAGAAGAATCAAACTACAGCCGGCCGCTCTGCCATTGAGCTACAACGGGCTACAACCAGAAATTACGATGTTAATAATTAATAAAGTTGCTTATAAGCTTATTATGGCAAAATGCCATAAAGCTGATGGAAATAATGAAGAACCCAATAGAATCCCTGTCGGAATATATCTTTGGCAAAACAATAGCTTCCGTGCGCAACAAGGCAGGCGCGCAAATACGCATAGTAAAGCGCGGCCCGTACAGGGAGCTGTTGTTCAACGGCACGGTCTTTTCTAGGATTACAGAGGGGAAGCTGCTGACCGGAAGCTACTGGGACTATTTCCTGCCCCTGCCTGCGCTTGCAAAACATCCGACGATACTTGTGATAGGCTTAGGCGGCGGCACGATACCCTATCAGATAGAAAGCACTTACGCGGATGCCAGCGTAGAGGTTGCAGAGCTTGACGAAAGCATAGCATCGCTGTGCCGCAAATTCCTTGGCAGGGACCTCAAATCAAAGGTAGTCATAGCCGATGGGATAGACTACATGCGCAGCTTTTCGTCAAAATACGATTTGATAATAGCAGACGCCTACATAGACTACAACATGCCTGATGAATTTTTTTCTGACGAATTCGTAGATTCTGCATACAAAGCGTTGAAGGTCCGCGGCATACTCGCAATGAATTACACGCTCACATCATACGGAATTGCGCAGTCAAAGCAATTCGTAGAAAAGCTCAAGGCCAAGTTTGAAACATACATGCTTGCCAGCCCGCTTTCCTCAGGCAACCGCATAGTCGTGTGCACAAAAGGCTATACAAAGGATGAAATAGCAGGCTCCGCGGCTTCGATGCTTCTTGCCGAGGAGCATACGTACATAACGAAAGCCTACAGGGAGATGCAGCAGCTCTGACATGAACTAATTTAGCTTTTTTCAAAGAAAGCATCATTGCATAAACCAAGGTTTGAATGCGGCAAGTTTTTTGCATCTGCAAAGTGCTGGAATGGCAATAATAAGATTATACAACACAATGTCACGCAGCGTCGAAGACTTCAAGCCGATCAAGAGCCCGCAGGTCGGCATATACGCCTGCGGCCCGACAGTATATTTCTATGCCCACATAGGCAATCTAAGGGCATACGTATGCGAGGATGTACTGGTGCGGCTGCTTAAACACGAGGGCTACGTTGTAAAGCATGTCATGAACCTCACGGACGTAGGCCATCTTGTAAGCGACGCAGACGTTGGCGAAGACAAGCTGCGCAAGGAAGCCGCAAGCGAGCACAAGAGCATGCAGGACATTGCCGCTTTTTACACAGATGCATTCATCAAAGACATAAAAAGGCTGAACATACTGCAGCCTGACGTGCTGGCTAAGGCATCCGACCACATAGGCGAGATGCTGTCCATGATACAGACGCTTGACGGAAAGGGCTATCTTTACAAGCTTGAAGGCCAGAGCAGCGGCATGTACTACGACACGTCGAAATTCAAGGACTATGGCGCGCTGATGGGTAGAAGCTTCGCGCAGCTCAACGATAGCCAGCTTGCCGGTGCAAGAGTGGAGAGGCCTGAAGGACTGAAGCACATTACCGACTTCGCGGTCTGGCGCTTTGCCGCACCTGAAATAAAGGAGATGGTTTGGGACTCGCAGTACGGCAGGGGCTTTCCTGGCTGGCATATCGAATGCAGCGCCATGAGCATGAAGTACCTGGGGAACCATTTCGACATACACTGCGGCGGAATAGACCACATACCGATACACCATACCAATGAGATAGCGCAGTCCGAGGCGGTCACAGGAGAAAAGTTCGTAAACTACTGGTTCCACGTCGATTTCCTAATCGTGAACGGAGAAAAGATGGCCAAGTCCAAGGGCAACATCTACAGGCTTGACGACCTGCTGGGCAAGGGCTACATGGCACTTGCATACAGGTACCTGCTTTTAACCGCAAGTTACAGGAGCCAGATAAATTTCACGTTCCAAGCTCTCGACTCTGCGCAGAATACCCTGGCAGGCATCTACGCCTTCATGCAGAGGCTTGCCAAGGTTTCTACAAAGCAGACCACAAATGACAAGGCAGTCATAGAGCTCGCCGAAAAGGCCAGGGTTGATTTCTTCTCAAAGCTGTGCAACGACTTGAATACTCCTGAAGCGCTTTCGGTAATGCACGACCTTGTGTCTAAAACAACACAGCTCCTGGAGTCAAACAGCATAGGCGTAGACGCAGCCATGGCTGTAGCAAATGTCATGTCCGACTTCGACAAGGTGCTTGCTCTTGATATCGAAGCGTATTCAAAGGGCCTTGAGCTGCCAAAGCAGGCAGAGGAGCTGATCAAGCAGCGCGAGGACGCAAGGGCCGCAAAGGACTATGCCAAATCCGACGCGATAAGAAAAGAGCTCGAGGAGAAGTACGGGGTAATTGTGGAGGATACGAAATCCGGCCCTGCATGGCACTTCAAGAGCATAAAGCCGGAAGGCGCAGAATGAGCATTGCAGGCAATTCCATGGCAAAGCAGGCTGAAGACGAGAATTTTGGAAGGTACACGTCATATCTATACTATCTGTTCTCGCGCTCGTTCCCAAGCATGAAGAAATTCTACTCATTCATACTCTCAGACCTGTCGAAGCGGCATTTCTCATCGCTGCTAGACATAGGCAGCGGCCCAGGAATCCTGGACGCAGCGATAGCCTCAAGCAGGCCAAGGGCGCAGGTATACGGCATAGACCCATCGCCATACATGGTGCGCATAGCGCGCTCGCGCTATGGCAATGCCAAGAACCTGCACTTCAGCACAGGAAGGAACACAAGCATAAGGCCCAAGAGGCATTTCGACACTATAATAACCACGCTGTCGTTCCACCACTGGGCAGTCAAAAGGGATGCGCTGGAATACATATCTGGGTATCTTGCACGAAATGGCACCATGATTATATACGAATTCGTAAAGCCGGAGAACAAGCTAATATTGGAAGGATCGCATTCCTTAAGCGTGCGCGAGGCCAAGGGCTATTCAGACATGAAAGGCCTGAAGCTGCAATCGGTAAAGGTCCGCGGCCAGTATATAGTAGTGGAATTCAGGAAGAGGAATTAGCATAGCTTATCTTGAAAATCCTGCTGTCTGAATTCTGGTATACGAGTTTCATGCTTACGCCTGTGCCATTGCCATAGCTGCAGTTGTCGTAGTTGCAGCCAAACAGGAAATCGAATGCATTGCTTTTTGTGAAATTAGGCCCGAGCAATGCGGTTGATTCTATCCTGTTGCCTGCATAAGTGACCATGTAAGTGTAGTTCACATATGCCAGCGTGCTGTTTATATAAGTATAATTGCCAGTGTCCATGTTGTATAGCAATATATGCTTAACAAGCGCATACCTGGAGCTTGTCGCGTTTGCTATCCCCACCTCTATGTCGCTGGAATTGGTGTCATTTATTACCATAAGCGATTTGAGGTACGGAAGCTGAGGCATTTGGAAATATAGCAGCTCAGCAGTGCTGTTCTTTGATATGCTTATGCCGTCGAACGCATCGTAGCCGTAGCTTGCGGCTATGGCATTGCTGAGGCCGCCTTCCACCGAAATGCCTCCAAGCTCATCAAGCCAATAATACCTTGCAAGCAAATACTCCGGCCTGTGCACCTTGTTTATGAGGTAGTTTGTATCAGGAGTTGTATTGAGTATGAATCTTGAAAACCCTGCTATCAACTGCCCGTTCTGGCCACCTACGCTGTCCATTGCGCTTGTCCTGTTTGCCCAGCCTTCTATCACAGAGCCGTCAGGCCATACTGCGAGGAACGTTGCATTGCTTGGAGTATTGTTCTTGGCCCAGGACATTGCTGCAAGGAAATTGGCGTTTATGCCGTCTGCCTGCACCGACGTGTAAGATTCCCGCTGCGTATAGTAGGTTGAATATATCAGTATGAAGCCCACGACCACTACGAATGCGATCTTGAATACAGGTATGTGCCTCTTTCTTATCTCCTGAATAACGCCCTGGTTTACGCCAAGCAGTCTGCCTATGCTGTAGATTGCATATGCTGCGAACAATGCTATCGGGACAGCCACTATCGAGTTGAATCTGACAGCATTAAGCTGCAGGTACAGCGTGGCTATGAAGTATGCCAGTATGGCCATGAAGGCAGGCGACAGGTTTAACCACTTTACCGTTGTCATATCTGTTGACAGGTAAACCCTGCGCGAGAAAAGCAGGTACATCGCTATGCCTATAGGCGCCAGTATTATCTGGAAAGCGAAGCTGGCCCAGATAAAAGCAGCAGTCGGGGGCTGCAGCTCTTGTATCGTTTCCGTGAGGTGGCTTGACGCTATGACTAGGCCGTCCCCGCTTGCTACAGCGCCAAGGAACTTTCCGAAAACTCCGGCTATGACTATGAGCACAATTATCAAAACCGCGCCAAGGAACTCCGAGCGTTTTACAGTTGTAGACGTAATTGCAGCAAACCTGCTCCTGTTTGCAAGCAGGAAGTATGTGACAATGGCGCCAAGCAGCACAGGCGCATAGAATATGAAGAAGTGCAAGGTGGAAAGCGCCTGCGTGCCCCTTATTACTGTGAGTGTCATCCAAAGGTGCTGCATGCCATATTCCACAAGGAGCGCAAGAGCCAGTATTATCGAATCCTCTATGTAGCGCTTATTGGCTATTATGTAGCCAAAGGCAATAATGAATATAAGGGCCAGCATGTACACTATGACAGTAAACGGCGCGCCGTTCCATACTGTAGTGCCTACGCCGAGTATGAATGCCGACAATATCGCGAACCCCACTCTTTTTGAAAGCGACTTCTGCTTAAACACGGACAAGAAGGCAATGAGCGACAGAAGCATGAATATGGTTATGAAGCCGTCCCCCCTGTATACAAGGGCTGCGGTCCTGGCTATGTCGCCGCTTGATATCGCAACAAGAAACATGGCTATGAAGCTGAGCACCCTGCTCCTTGCGAAATACCTGACTATGAAGAATGCGCCTATGGCATCGAATATGCCGAACAGCACAGGAACGAGTCTTTCAACCGTATAATAGCTTATGCCAAGGTACTGCACCACTGCATAAGGAATCAGCGTAGCGAAATACAGCCCCAATGGCTCTGTTATGGAGAAATGCACAGGGAAACCAGACAAGCCGAGCGCTTTAGGTATGGCAAAGTTGTGCAGCACTGCAGCACGTATTACTGCAAAATGGTAAAAGCCGTCAGGCTCGAAAAAGCCAGCAAACTTGAACATGCCAAGCCTAAGGTAGATGTCCAATATTATAATCAATACGAACAGGGCTGCAGCTATATAAGTGGACTTGCCTGGCCTTGCTTTGCTGCCTGCAGCCTTATTGGCGTCTTGCACGCTCTCCTGTAAAGCCCCTGCATTTGTGCCTTCAACATTGTTGCTGCTTTGCTGATCCATAAAACACGCGCTTTGCAAATATTAACAATACGTTAAGATTGTTAAGGTTTTTATTAATTCCACAAATTTTAGATATTTGCAAGCCTGTTTGCAGTGCAGCAAGGCATAAATATTATTCAATGCCAACGCACTACCATGGAGGTCAAGCACATTGCAAAGACAAAAAATGAGAGTACTAACGCATCAGAAGGCACAACGGCACCACAAAAGGCCATGCTGAGGCGCGACGGCATAAAAAAGCTAAACAGGGCCATCGCTGCCGCGGACCTTACCATGCTGGACCTTGCGATAGGGCTGCCGGTAACAGACAAGATTTTATACTCATTGACGTTTGCAGGCAGGTTTCAGAGCATTGGGTACATGGATCCGTACATAGTGGCGGCAGCGGTATCCATAACAGCGCCGCTATCATATATAATCTATTATAAGTCGCTCGGAAGCATGCCAAAATTCATAGGCAAGATAATGAAGCATGTGCAGGATTAAAATTATTCCAAAATTTCGGTAAAGTCATGTTTCGAGGCAGAGATTCGTTGATGAAAGAAACAAAGCATGACAATAGACGAAGTTTGCTATTTGGCGTATAAAAAAACTTTTATACATGCCAAAAGCTTTAAATACTTTTCATAAAATGGTATTCACAACGAAACGTGTTAAAAGCGTTTAAGTGATAGAATGAAAAGTCTAAATGCAAAAAAGATAGCAGCTGTCGTTGGAGGCGCAGCATTGTTAGCGACAGGCCTTGCGTTCGCAGGCCCAATATCCTTCCAGAACGTCCCTATAATAAGCAATAGCGGGCAACCACTAGTGCAGGTAGTTGTAGGAACCTTGGCAAAGCCATCTGATGGTGTTGCAGCAGCAAACATTGCAGCAGCTATAGGAAACCTTGCATTCACATCAGTGAACGTAACTGCAAACGTTAACACAACACAGGCGGCAAAGGTACTGCATGCGGTAATACCGTCAAGCGCTCACTACTCCCTGACAAACCAGGAAGTCTACTTCAATGAGAGCTCAACGGCATACATCAGCGGCACATACCAGTTCAGCGCACTGATTGGTTCAGTGTTCAACCGCGGAATAGTGACAAAGCAGTATGGCGCCACTAAGACCTTGCAGTCAACAAAGACTTATGCATACCCATCAACTGACCTGATAAGCCCAAGCGGCGTTTCAATGGCAAGCCCGTACTCAGCATACGGTACAGTGCCATTCTCAGAATCGGTCAGCGCATCCACAAACGGCGGCGGAGTGTCATTCAGCGGCTTCGGCGGCCCTACAAACAGCAGCATGGACAACATAATACGCGTTACATCTTCGGATCTGCCATCGCTTCTGAGCAACTCAGGCTCGCACCTTGAAAGCGAATACCTGTGGCTGACAGGCGTGCCTGTATTTGACCAGGGAAGCAACGGCAACATAAACCAGTTCAACCTGACAAACGTCGGCGGCGCATACGAAGCAGTGTTCGCAGACCCAATACCATTCAGGTCATCCTCTGGCGGAGTAAACAACCAGCCGATAACGCTGTTCGGGCAGAACTGGACAATAATAAACTACAAGCTGCCGGGCACAACAGCGTTCAATTCAACATCTGGCGCAACATCTGCAACATCCACAACCGCAGTAGCAGGCGGTGAACTCAGCCTTGCATCAACTCTGGTCCCAGAAGAAACAGTATACGTAGGACAGAACGCAACTGCAGGTCCATTCACAGTGCAGGTCGCAGACATTGGTCAGCCTAACAACAACGGCATAAGCCCTGCTGCATTGAAGGTATACTACAATGGCGTACTATATAATGTAAGCGCAGTAAACCCAGGAGTAACGCAGCAGTTCAACGACACAGGCCACAACCTGTACGTGCATGTATACCAGACATTTGCAGGACTGTACGCATATGAGAAATACGCAAAGATTCAGCTGTACTCCAATGTAGTGAATGTCACAAGCGGCCATCAGTTCAACAGCACATACGACAAAGGCTGGACAACTGAGCTTATGTGGACAAACTCTTCGAACTCAGGCGGCACGGCAAACGAGTTCCAGGGCATAGTAGTGCTGAACTCAACACCGACATACCTGAATCCAGGGCAGAGCTTCAACTTCATAGGCAATCCGGCAATGTGGAAGCTGACATTCGAGCAGCCAGCATTCGGCAGCGGAACGTCCAACCCAGTAACACTCTCAACAAGCGAAGGCTCATACACATATGAAAACCTTGCGTCAACATCAACATACACGCCAACGAACATAACAGAGCCAGGCCAGATCCTTACAGTGTCAGCGCCATCATCGCTGAGCAATGCGTTCGAAGTGGCAGGAGTCCCATCAAGCAGCGTAATGTACGACTTGACGCCTTACGAATTCAAGAACATAGCGGCAGTACCAGCAGGAGACAACAACATAACACTGACTCTAAGCCGCCCAGTAAATCTTGTGACATCGTCAAGTCCATTGACAGTAACGGTAAAAGGACTTTCATCGTCAAACACAGTAGTTACACTGCCAGCCGCAACATTTAGTAGTAGTAGCCAAACAACCGCAACAGTTGCATTCCCTGCAAACACAGTAACAGAGATAACCAACATAACTCTTAGCTATCCGATTCCAGGAGCAACATTCACTGCAGATGCAGAAGTAGGCTCGGGCACAGGAACACCGGTCGCGGAGCTTACACCGGCATCGCCACAGATAATGTACCTAAAGTCAGGGCAGGTCAACTACTACCTTACAAGCGGAAGCAGCATCAACTTCAACCAGAACAACGGCGAAACGCAGACATTCACATTGAACGAGCTGACCACGCCAAAACAGATTGGCTCTACGGGCCCATATGAATTCTACAACTACTCAATGAACGAATTCCCGGTGCCATTCAACACAAGCGTGCAGGACAACTTTACAGTAGGCATAGCAAACGCAACAAACAGCAACCCAGCTTCAAGCTTTGACTTGAACTACACCGGTGCATTATCCAGTGGCAGCGTCGATCATGGCAATGTTACATACACAACAAACACGCAGGGAACAAAAGTAGTGTTCGCAGCAAGGCAGGGCTTCTATTCGGAGCGCGGAAGCGAAGTGGCATCAATATCCCCAGGCTCAGTTACAATAAACTTTGCCAAGGGCGTTGACATGCTGAACTTCGTAGTCAGCCCAGTCAATGTGACTGCAGTGACGAAGCACTTCCGCATAGTCGGTCCAGTTGGCATAGGCCAGCCGATACCGAACGTGCCTAACGTGACAGTAGCAAATGTAACAGCGAACATATCAGTTAGCAACATCAACGGCGCAACAGTAGCTGGCATAAGCAACCTGACGGCAACAGCAACCCCAGCAGTAGCTATAGAGCCGGTCCTGCTGAAGAACCTGACAACATCGCCTCTGGTAGTGCTGAACAGCACGGCAAACCCAAGCAGCAGCCTGATACTGATAGGCAGCGGCTACGTGAACGGCTTGAGCGCACAGGTGCAGGCATCGAACAACATAACGTTCACGCCAACAAGCGCACCGGTATTGCAGGCATTCGGAACAAAGAGGATTCTGATAGCCGGATACTACGCCAACCAGACAACAGCGATGGCAAACAAGTTCATACAGGATCTGTACGCAGCAGCAAGCACAAGCTAATCAGCATAGCAGCACAAGGGATTTGAAAGGCGTTTTGCCTTTCCCTTTTTTCTTATTCTTATATTTTAACTCCTTTTAGCCGTGGCTTTGCGCTGCAAGCAGGTGCCGTCGGCATCTTGTAAATTATTTCATACCGATATGTAATATATTTATAAACCTTAAGTTGGAATATCTATAGGTGCGACCATGCGTTATTCCTACATGCTTCCAATCCTTGCAATGCTGCTGATATCTGGAGTGGCTAATGCTTCGCCTTTAAGCGCAAACAGCGGCCTAATATCGTATCTCTCAGCATATGTGCCTAATGCCATACTGGCAAACTCGACGTTCACAAACATAACCTATTCGTCGAATTCGTATGTGCTGGTTGGCACTCCGCGCAATGGAAGCATACTGGTAAACACAACAAGCGGCTATGCGATTGTCCTTGACAACGCAACAGCGTACAAAGCCCTTGGCCCTTACCTCATAAAAAAATACTTCCCAAATTCCACGCTGATAAACGAAGTCAACGCCTCTATGGCACTGTACAAAAAACAGGCGAATCCACCGCTTGCAGACTGCCTCATAGAAACCGGAATAGGCAACCTAAACCTTATAGCTAACAACACGGTTACAAACAACAGCGCAACTACTGCGTGCTTTACCGTGCCTATATGCAGGCGCAGCTTCTACAATTTCAGCGGTGAAAGCGGCCCGCTCGTGCAGGGCATAAGGGAATTCGGCGACGAATACATAAACATGAACAACAGCTATCGCAGTTTCTTCTCGCTGCTGCACAGCCTGACGCCATCTGATTTCTACTCAAACGTGCAGGGCATGCTTACCGACGTCGCAAACCTTACAAGCATAGAGCAGACAATGCCTACGAACCCTATATTCCCCCTGCCCTCGAACTTCAACCCATCGCTGCTGGGATCATGCTCCAATTATAACCAGAACGACATGCCATGGTATTGCCAGGACATAGGCAACTGCGAGTACACTTCATTCAACGCCACTACGCTTTCGAATACAGGCAGCCAAGTCTCTTCGCTGCTTGCCCTGCCGGTATACAATAAGACCATAGAGGCTTATGCGCAGAACGTCACAAAGAGCGCCTCTGCATTTGTAACACCAGTCATAATAAGCGAGAATACCACAAGATTCGACGCGTTCCTAAGCTTCATAATGCCAAAATACAACGCGACAATATACAACGCAACGTTTATACTGTCAAAGCTCAGCAATTCAACGCTGTCATATTCACTGTCAGAGCTTGAAGCGCGCATGGCCTCTATCATCAGCGCAGGCATAAACCAGAACATAACAAAATCAAATGCCACGATAAGCGCAGAGCTGAAAAACGTATCTGGCCAGACCGCCTCGCTCTCAGCTCCGTACGAAACTGCAGCTGCGCGCGCATCCAACAGCACCTATTCGATACTGCTACATGAGCTTGATTACAAAAGTGCGATGCCAAAGAGCCTGTCGCTGCTTGCATTGAGGCAGGAGCAGGTGGACTCTATGCTATCAACAAAGCTTAGCAAGAGCGAGCTTGACACAGTGAGCTTTGCAAGCGCAAACGTTTCTTCAAGCGCATCATCGCTAGGCTCCCCGATAAGCATGCCTGCATTCATAAAGGGCTTGGACGGAGGGCTAGCGACGCTCATGCTTAAGGGCGGCACAGCAGCTGTAAGCGCTAAGGACGCTGCAGCGCCGCTGTACCTTGCGCTCATAGCCATAGCGATTGCCGCCATTCTGATCTTCGCCTTTTATGAGCTCACATACGCAAGGCTCAAGGCAAAGAGAAAGCTTAGGCTCAACAGAAGGGTCAAAAAGGCATGGATGGCGCTTTTCATAATACTGGCGCTCATAGGCGTAGCATATGCCGCTACGGTATACAGCTTTGCTGCTTCAGCAAACTCATTCATGCCTGCAACCTCGTTCATGAATGCCCTTTCATCAAGCAGCAGCGTTACAATAGCAGTAAACGGAACGTCGCAGCCTGCCAATTCCTCTGTGGCAAACTGCGCAGCGGCACTGCAGCAGACCCTCAAGTCATTCAACAAGAACGCCAGCATAGTATATGTCAAGGGCAACGCATGCTCATCAGGCAGTCTGACTGGCGCGGCATGCTATGATGCACTGTACAGCTCGGGAAAGCCGCTCATACAGCTAAACGCCAATGCAAACTCAAGCTACGCCGAATACAGGGGCATGTACGGCACAGCGTTCTATGCCGGAGGAAGCATGATCAATGGGGCGTACTGCTATCTCAATGGCATAGTCAAGCAATCTTTAAGCAAATAAGCAGATCAACATGGCGGAAAAGTCAACGAAGAGCAAGAAAGCAGCAGCAACTACCGAAGAACCGGAGGTTTCCGATTCTAAAAAGTATGTCGTAATCGTTGCGATAATAATAATCCTTATAATATTCGCAGGCGCCATAGTATATTCGCTGCGTGTGTCGAAGCCTGCCCCTGCAAGCTTTTCAGAATTCCAGAAGAATTTTGAAAGCGCCAACGCCATAGGCGTGTATGCTTCCTACACGGATAATACTTCATTCTCCAGCACTGTTGCATGCTCCACCGCGCTCATAGAAGCCATCACCGGCGACAGCGCGATGCACAAAAGCCCAGGGCAGATACACTTCTTCATACTCAACAGCACAGCATGCACGTATTCTGTGCTTGGCCCGAACGCCACATCCTATACCTCTACTGTAGCGAACTGCACAGCCTTCAGCACCACGCATCCGAGCATATTCATAAACTACAGCGCATATGCACGCACTGTAATAACGCCGAATGCCATTTACGTATATGGCAATTCTACTTCTCTTGCGGAATGTGGCATAGCAAGCGAGATATCATAGGCAATGCATCAAGTCTTCCGCTCTTACCTGTATTTAAGCAGTGCTGCAATGCCGCCGAACCCAAGAAGAAGCTCATTGCCATACTGGCTGTTCGAGGATATGAAAGTAATTTGCACGCCCTGGCTGTCTGCAAGGTCTATCAGCTCCTCAACTGCGTCAGTCTCAGATACTATTGAAAGGTTGCCGCCATCCTCTTCATGCTTAGTTTTCCTTTGGTTTCCCTGCTCAAGCGCTGTGAATTCAGTGCCGCAGGTATTGCATTTGTACTTTACTTCATAGAGCTCAAGGTCCTCGCTTATTATAAGCAGGGAAACGCTGTTCGCAGACAGCGCCTTCTTGACATTGGCATAGCCGCTTGTGGCAAGCCCGTTCCTTGAGACCTCGCTTAGGAACTTGCCCATTACCTTCTGCTCCTGGACTGACTGCTGCTCGGAAAGAAGGTCCTTTGCATGCTCAAGAAGCTCTCTGAAGCCTGCATGCTCGTCAGTATATCCTGTGTTGAATATTCCAAGTACCTTTATTTGGTAGTTCAGGTTCTTTGATTTTACGAAGTCTTCCTTTGCTGGCCCAGGGCCTCCGACAACAAGCCCCTTGAGCTTGAATTCGTTTTTTGCGAACAGGTCGTTTACGGCAGCTGCCACGTCCTTGTAATAATCATCTATGCTCTCCTTCCTTGCCCTGTCATACCTGGCGGCAGACTGGCCCCCTTTATGCACCTTCTGGTGTGCGAACGACCTTAGCTTCTTGTCAACTATGAACTGGGAGCCGCTCAGCACGCCTACCGTTGCTTCGCTTCCGTCCATTATTATTACGCCGTATTTGTCAGTCGTTTCCAGCATGCGCTCTACTGGCTCTAGCAGGAAGCTTGAGTCGCACCTGTATATGTTTGCCTTTATGGGCTCAGGCGGCTCCATGGAAAATAGCTCAATGTCTGGCTTTGCCTGCTCGCCTGAGATGTTGCCGCAGAATACCGCGAGCCCGTTCTTCGGGGGTGTCTTGTAAAGCTTAAGGTATTGCATTATCTTTTCAAGCGCTCCCTGAACGTTAAGCCTCGTAGTCTTGGATTTTATGTTAGAAGCCTGCCCATGCTCATCCCTGAGCTTTGCAATCTCATCGCTTATCGGGAAGCCTGGCGGCACGTAAACGCTTATAAGCTCAGTTCCTGAGCCGCGTATGCTTGCCAACCTTTTGAGCTCCTTCTTTATATGGTACTCTTCTTTCATGATGCTTCATCTGGCTATACATATTGTTTGGCTTTAACCAATAAAAACATGCGTGGGCTATGCGCTGCCCGGCTTTCCTATGGCGTCTTTGTGCATGTACGGCACCAGCGCCTTTGGAACCTCTATGGTGCCATCCGGCCTTGCATAGTTTTCGACAATGCCGACTATCACGCGCTGCACTGCAATTGCTGTGGAATTGAGCGTGTGCACATACTTGCGCTCATCACCCTCGTCATATTTTATGTCGAGCCTCAGGCTCTGCCAGTCCGTGCAATTGGAGCATGACACGACCTCCCTGTACCTGCCCTGGCTTGGCATATAAACTTCTATGTCGTTCTTCTTTGCCGCAACTGTGCCGATGTCGCCAGTGCATATGTCTATTACGTGATAAGGCAGGCCGAGCTTCTGCATGAGCCCCTCGGAATTCGCGAGCAGCTCATCGTAGTATTTCCAGGAATCCTCCTGCCTGCAGAATATGAACTGCTCTACCTTGTAGAATTGGTGGACCCTGAATATGCCCTTTGTATCCTTGCCGTGAGAGCCTGCCTCGCGCCTGAAGCACGGGCTTATACCTGCATATTTTATCGGCAGCTCCTTGGCCGAGAACACCTCGCCGCTGTGCATTGCAGCCATGGGGTGCTCAGAAGTAGAAATCATGAAAAGCTCGTCCTCAATATGCTCGTAGTCCTTCATTTCCTGCGCCTCCTTCGTGTCAGTGACCTTGTACAGCTGCTCCTCGAAATCGCCCAAAGCCGTTGCTCCCTTGTAATATTCCTTCTTGAGCATCAGCGGAGGCGATATTGCAGTATAGCCTTTGGCTGCCAGCTCGTCCAGAGCGAAGCTTATGAGGGCGTGCTCAAGCAGAGCTATGTCGCCCTTCAGGTAGTAGAATCTTGCTCCTGCGACCTTTGCTGCACGCTCTATGTCTATAAGCCCCATGCCTGCAAGGATCTCCTCATGGCTCTTCCCTATGCCTTTTTTGGGCTCGCCCCATCTCCTTATCTCTACATTGTCTTCGTCGCTTGCGCCATAGGGCACGCTGCTGTGCAGAGTATTTGGCATGTTCATAAGCAGATGTTCTATGCGCTCATCCAGCTTTTCTATATCTGTTTCCATGCCTTTTATCCGCTCCTTTATCTCGGAAACTTTTGCTATTGCTTTTTCTGCAGATTCGTTTCTCTTCTTCATCTCTGATATCTCAAGGCTGGATTTGTTCCTTTGCGTCTGGAGCTCCTGCAGCTCTGTCTTTTTCGCACGCCATTTCTCGTCAAGCTCAAGCAATTCGTCTATCGGGTAATCGCTTTTGCGCTTCTCCATGGAAGCGCGTATTTCGTCTATATGTTCCCTTACGTACTTAGTTGTTATCATGCAAACCGCCAATTTTGTATAGAATGCCGACTAGCGCATAAATAATACTAATATTCTGCAGCAAAAGGCTAAAAACAGGAGCCTGGCTCGGCCATATGCGCCTTGCATGCCTGAAAATTAAAACCCTATTGATTGGTACACATCACTCGCCAGCTATATAGATTTAAACCATAATGGTATTTAAAAATATTGTCCAATCCAAACAATATATTATTGTATTGGCTGCAAATAATAAAGCGTTGGAAAATGCAGGGATAGCAAAGCCTGGTCAAATGCGACAGGTTCAGGGCCTGTTCCCTTAGCGGGTTCGAGAGTTCAAATCTCTCTCCCTGCAAATAATGTTCGGATTTGTAAAGCCGTTCGGCACTGCATAGTGGTCATTTGATGTACAAAAATCAGAATGTTTGTATTTTGATGCCTGTGTACAACGAAGAGCCGACAGTATATGGAATAATAAAGCGCGTACTTGCCCAGAGCCAGGTGGACATGCTTCTTGTAATATACGACGATTCCAGCGACGGAAGCATAAACGAGATCAACAGGGCGCTCTCGGATTTCGGTAAGGGAAGGCTTATGCTCATCCGCAGCGAAAACAGGCTTGGAAAGGGCCACGCCATAAAGCTAGGGCTCGAGGCAGCTGGCAAGCTTTTTCCCGACTGCATAATCATAATACAGGATGCCGACGACGAATACTTTCCAGAGGATTATGGAAAGCTGCTTGAAAAAGTGGACGACAGCACCCCAGTATTCGGCTCTAGGCAGCGCAACCTTGGGCACAAGTATTTCATGGGCGAGCTTGCGACAAAGATTCATACTGCGACATTCAATCTCTTCTATAAGCAGTCCATAAGCGACATAAATACATGCTACAAAACCTTCAAGCTGAGCATGCTGAAGGGAAAGCTGCCGAAGGAAAACAGCTGGCTGCTAGACATGGAATTGCCGATAATGCTGTCAAAGAACGGCTATAAGATAGCTGATGTTCCTGTAAGGTACAAAGGCCGCACATTCAAGGCAGGAAAGAAGATAGGGCCGAAAGACGGCATAAAAATGTGGCTCTACCTGATGAAACCGAACAGATGAATCCGCATCTCAGGAGATTTGATGGCTGCCAAAAAAGGTTATGAAGGCATCGGCGCATTGCTTGCCAGGCCAAGCATCATTGCAAAATACGCAGAGCCATATTCAAAAACGCTAAAGCCGCATGACGCAGGCAGGCACTTCATGCAATTCATAGACTATGATTCGGCGATAAGCAGGGACCACCTCTATGCAGCATGCATAAATGCAAGCGTAGCGTTTTCTGAGGGCACAAACATAGCGCGAAGCATTGGCATGGAAGTGCTGCTCTTCATAGCCATGACAAAGCAGATATCAGAAGCGATAAGGATTGCGGGCGCCAAGGAGGGGCGCAGGTTCATAATACTTTGCGATGACGAAGGCCTTTACAAACCGCTGGAAAGAAGCATACCTAATGCCAAGGATTTCTTCACAAACAAGAACGCAAGCAGCATAGCTTCATCATACGGCGTAAGCGGCAGCACGGCAAGCATCATGGAGAAGATGGCAGCTTCAAGGCTTTTCTGAATCTGCGTATAGCTTTGTAAGGACATTGTGTATAGATTCGGCCTTCTTCTTGCCTACGCCGTCGACTTTCATCAGGTCTTTTACTTCTGCATTCGCTATGGCCTTGATGCTCTTAAAATTCGAGAGAAGCAGCCTTGAAAGCTTTGGCCCGACGCCAGGTATGTTTCCGACTACGCGCTCCATGAATTGGGGCTCCGTAAAAGCCCTCTTGCCGGACTTTGGCGAAGGCTCTCTGGCGCCGCGCTGCTCCTGCAGCGCAATGGCCCTTATTATATCAGCAGTATCTGATGGGCCGAAAGACGTTATGACCGGCACTCCGTAATTCAGGTATATTGCAACTATGGCTCCGTTTATCACAGAATGCTCCATCCTGAATTCCTCCCTGCTGCCCTCAAGAACGAGCAGCGGAAACTCATAGGCCTTTTTCATCCTATTGAGCTGGTCGAACAGCCTGCCGTCTATTATAGAGCTCTCGAAATCGTAAACAGTCTTCCTCTCAAGGCACAGCCTTTCTGATATCACATAATCGCCAACGTCAAGAGTCTCAAGCTTAAGGCTTATGCCATATGCCTGCAGCCTGCCTAAGAGCTCTGCGTTGCGCTCCCTTTGGTCGGCAACCACATAAACCGTTTCGCCCGTGCAATCAACCCCGCGTAAAGCGCATGCTTGACAAGTACACTGTTGGCTTGCCGTAAGCCTCGGAAGATACGAACAGAAACTCGTTTCCATAAGGCCCGCTCGTCATGTTGGCGGCAAACGAATACGAAGACATGTTGTCGCTTATGTTGAAGTCCACAAGCTTCTTGTAGCCTGCAGGAGTGGCAGATTCTACAATGAGAGATGAGCCAGGCGCTTCTGCAATGGCGCTAAAGCTGACTTCAGTACTTACGTGCTGTATTGAGCTTGCTGTTGCATTTGTATAATTAAGGTAGGGCGCGTAAACTATCACAGGGCTGTAATTCAGAGGCACGAACATGTTGTAGTCGCTGCCATTGTAAGGCACAACAACCGCTCCCCAGCTTGGAAGGTACGGGTACGCCACATAGCTTTTATAAGCCGTATCTGCCTCGGCCTGCCTTGCATCAAAAGCTATTGTGTTGTTGCCGTTGTAAATCGGCGCGCCGAATAGGCCGTCTAGATAGCTTTCGAGTCCGAGAAGCTGCGTGGATGTGAATGCGCTCTTTTCAACGCTGACTACTGCGGTCTGGTAATTGTAGAGCGTAAGCAATGTCTGGTTGGAATAGTTCTCAGCGATTGGCGAAGCGTAAGAGAAGCCGTTGCCGTCCTGCAGATTCTGCACCTGCACGGCGAGCGGTATATTGTACACCGAAACGAGCTGCGTAGTATTCTCCCTTCCAGGATAGCCGCCTATGAAAGGTTTGTGCGACAGCGCAGCGAAATAATCTGCTTCCCCAGCGTAAAGCAAAGGCTCGCTGCTGTTGTAGTCCTGAAGTATGGGCAGCTGCAGCACGCTGAAGGTTCCATTGACGCTTGCAAGCTCCTTGTAGAACGCGCCTGGAGGCACCTTCATCGATATTGCGCCTGAGGCCGCTGCAGTGTGCGGGATGCCGCTGCTGCCTACGATAAAAAGCAGCAGCACTATGCCGCATATAAGGAGTGCATTGGCGTTTTTAGACCTGAGCAATTTTATCTTGCCGGAATCTATGATATGCGCCAGCCCGAGCGCAGCAAGCACATCAAGGCCTATTGTGCCTATTATGAAGAACCTGCCAGGCTCCCTCACTATGTTGATGCCTGGGATTGCATGATAAGCTGCGTATATGCCAGGTATGCTGGTCACGTCTCCGCCTATCTGCAGCACAGGGCCTATCGAGAGCCATGCGAACAGCACTGCAATGGCAGCCCACAGCAGGTACCTTTTCCTGTTGGCCTTGATGTCAATGTAAACACCATATAAAGCAAGCATGAGCGCAACGTAGCCTATATAGCCTACCTTCTCTGTAGGGTCGGGCTGGAATGTCTTGGGGAAATAGCTTATGCTTGCGCTTGGATTGAAAATGCCGTTATAATAGCTGGGCACAAAAAACGATATTAGGTTGTTGCTCCACATCTCATTGTAAGTCACATTGTTAAGCGACTGTGCAAGGCTAAGCCCGCTTTTCGACGAAAGCGCATGCACGAGCGGTATAAAGCCCCACGAGCCAAGCACGGCTGCCACTGCAACAGCGATCACCAGCGCGATCCAAAAGTTTGGTCTCAGCACCTTCTTCCTTGTCTTGCTGTAAATCGCATATAGCACTACGACAAGCACAACGAGCATTATGGTCATCACAGCCTTTTCGTAGCCGCCAAGAAACGTTATCAGCACGAAAGAAATCCCAATGCCCAAAGCATTGAGGTAATTGCCCTTGAGCTTCTGCTCGTCAAGCGCCTTAAGCAGGAAATAGATCAATACTGGTATGAAGCCAATGTCTATCCAGTGCATATGGCCGTAAGCCTGCGCCATATGCCCGGCACTAAATGCGTAAAAAGCTCCAGCTATGAACGCAGCATAATTATTTTTGCTTACATATTTGGCAAGCACGAACATGCCCAAAGCGCTTGCAGCCATGCCTATTACAAGCATTATGTTGTAGGCTGTTACAAGGCCAAAAGCCTGAAACGGCAGCGATGTAAGGCCAACAAGGGGCGAGAGTGTCTGGTAGAGCATGTTAACTCCTATCGGCCAGAAGATCATGTAAGAATAAAACATGCTTGTGTGAAGGTTAAGCAGAGCAAACCCTGGCCACCATAGCCCCAAAAGGTTTTGAAATGGGTCGCCGCCAACGCCAGGTATGGTGTTGCTTATGCTGGCAAACACTGGATTGAACACTATTATTGTTATAATGGCGTATATAACAGCAACGCTGACTGTCGTCTTGTTAACGAATCTTCCAATGCCAAATTTCCTAAGCGTGGCTTTTTGCTTTTCTGCCGTGCCAGTCTGGTTTTCCATAAATTTGCACTCTTGCCGATTTCCACTAAAATATAAAGCTTAATGGTGCTTAATGATTCAACAATTAATATTAATTAATATTATTAAGGTTAATCGAAATACCAGATACAAAAATCAATGGTCGAGTAAAGTGGTTTAATTGGATTATTCGAAGATCACTATAATAATACCTACGCTCAACGAATCGCTAAACATAAAGATAATAGTGAAAATGCTGCTGCGCCTATATCCAGGCGTGCACATAATAGTCACTGACGATGGCTCGGATGACGGGACAAGGCAGATTGTTTCAAGGCTTTCAAAAGGGCCAAGCGGCAAGGTGAGGCTCCTTGATCGAAGCAATGCAAAGGTGCATGGGCTTACTGCAAGCGTGCTTGACGCAGCCATGCTCGTTAAGACTGAATATATGATCGTGATGGATGCTGATCTGCAGCACCCCCCGAAAAAGGTAAAGCTCATTGCTGAAAAGCTCGCTTCTTCCGATCTGGTTATAGGCGTGCGCTCAGAGGTCAAGAACTGGGGGATTTACAGGCGCGTGGTATCTAAGTCTGTTTCTACGTTTTGCAACATTGTTTTCTATATGCGCGGCAAGCGCACTTCTAACGACATAATGTCTGGCTTTTTTGGCATACGGTCAAGCCTGTTCAAGAGCATCATACGCAGGCACGGGCATGAATATGTGGGCACGGGCTACAAGGTGCTGCTCGACACGCTTAAATTCATAGGAAAGGAAGCTAAAATAGAGGAGGTGCCGTATACAGGGTTCCATGAAAGGAAGTACAACAGTTCCAAGGCAAGCTACCGCCGCCTCATAGACATAATGGTATCTGCGCTGAAGTGAATGCATGGGCGATTTGAGTCATCAGGATGTGGAAGAAAGCGCATTGGACATAGGCACGCGGGCCGCACATGTAACGAGCTATGTGCTGCTTAGCAAGCTCGCGTCATTCTTATCTGTTGGAATCGCGTTCATACTAATAACCAGGATACTTGGCCCTGCAGACTACGGCATATACGTGCTCGCAACCGGAATAGCTGGGATATTCGGCTCTGTCGGAAATTTCGGAATTGCCACTACGCTGAACCGCTTCATAGCAAGGTACACGTCTGCACGCGAGCGTGGCCGCATACTGTCCGACGGCTTTTTCGCAATGCTGCTGATAGGCGGCAGCCTTACAATAATCGCATTCCTTGCGAGCGGCCTCATTGCACACCTCTATGCCGAAGGCGCTTCGTTCGTGCCTGTATTCAGGCTTATCTCCTTTACCATAGTGCTGTCGATGCTTTTTGGTGCTGCATATTCTGCATTGATAGGCCTCGGCAAGGGCCAGCATGCGGCGCTGAGCATAGCAACAGAGGCAGTATTCCAGGCAGTCATAGGCGTTGGCCTCGCCCTGCTGGGCTTTGGGGCAAGGGCTCCTGTTTACGGCGTCATATTCGGCTATTTCAGCGGATTCATATTGGGGTTTGTGCTTCTTTTCAGGAACAGCGTGCAGCTGCAAATTCCAAGCTTCAGGAGAATGCGCAACCTCTTCAGGTTCTCGGTGCCTCTTGCAGTTTCAAACATCTTCAGCGCAGCGGTAAACAATCTTGCATTGCTGGTATTGGGGTTTGTGGCTACAACTTTCGTAATAGGCAATTTTGGCATAGCATCGCGTGCAAACTACCTATTCGACATAGTCCTGGGCTCGATAGGCCTGTCGCTTCTGCCAACGTTCACCGCTTCTTTAAGGAACAAGGCAACCAGGTCCAGGACAGGCGAGTTCTATTCGTATTCGGTCTACATGGCTTTTGTTTTTGTCGCACCTATGGTATTTTTCATCGCAACATTTGCAAAGCCGTTCTCCTATGTGGCATTTAGCTCGCGCTACTCGCTGGCGCCATTGTACATAGCAATAACCAGCGTAGGCCTTCTGATTGGGATAGCAGGGAGCTACGCCAGCACGCTGTTCGTTAGCGCAGGCAAGGTGAAGCAAGTAATGAAGTACAACGCAATAATAGCGGCAGCCGAATTGGCACTCATGCTGCTTTTTGTACCATTGCTGAAGGGTATAGGGCTCGTGATACTGCTTTTCGTGGTCAACCCATTGCTTATAGACCTGCTTTTCATAAGCAAGTCAATGCGCGTTTTTCACGTGCGCCTGCCATGGAACAAGATTGGCAGGATCATCGCAGCCAATATCATAGTGAGCGCAATACTATATGCCGTAACCCTGGCATTCAGCTCTCAGTATATACCTATTGTGATATTCGGCATAGCTGGCTTCATAGTGCTGTATCCTCCTATGGTAAGCATAACAGGCGGCCTGAAGAAGTCTGACATCGAACTTTTAAGGAAGGTGTCATCTGGAATGCCAGTTATAAGTGCCATACTTTCAAAGCTGCTTTCCTATTCGATGTTTTTCGTTAGGTAGCTGCTGTGCCTGCCTTCTTCGCAGCTATTGCGCTTTTTATGAATGCGGTGAAAAGCGGCGCAGGCGCTTCTGGCCTTGACTTCAATTCTGGGTGCGCCTGGGTCCCTATTCCAAAATGCGATTTCCATTCTACAATCTCAACAATCCTGTTGTCAGGTGACATGCCGCTCACAACAAGCCCGCTCCTTTCTAGCGTGCGCTTGTAAGCGTTGTTGAATTCATAACGGTGCCTATGCCTTTCGTTTATCCGCTTAGACCTGTAGGCCTCGAAGGCCATAGTGCCGGGCTTGATGTCAGCAGGCCAAAGCCCAAGCCTCATCGTGCCGCCTTTCTGCTTTATGCTCCTTTGGTCCTCCATCAGGTCTATGACCTTGTACTTTGCATTGCTGTCGAATTCTGAGGAATTCGCTCCCTTAAGCATGCTTACATTCCTTGCGTATTCTATGGCCATAAGCTGCATGCCTAGGCAAAGGCCGAGGTAAGGCTTTTTGTTCTCCCTCGCAAATCTTATTGCGTTTATCATTCCTTCAATGCCGCGCTTGCCAAAGCCGCCAGGCACTAATATGCCGTCAAAGCGCGAAAGCCTGGTTGCACATTCTGCAGGGGCGAGCCCTTCAAGCCCCTCGGACTCTATCCACTCTATGTTGACCTTGGCCCTGTTGGCGTAAGCTCCATGAAGTAGCGCCTCTTTTACGCTGGCGTAGGAATCCCTGAGCTCAACATACTTACCCACTATGGCTATGTTTGCGGTATTCTTGAAGCCGTCCTTAAGCGCATTGACAAAATCCTTCCATGACTTGAGCTCGTCCCTGTTGATGGCCTTGCCTTCGAAGCCAAGCTCTTTAATCAAGTCCTTATCGAAACCCTGGCTTATCAGCTTAAGCGGCAATTCGTAGATAGTGCCTATCTCATTATCGTCTATTATCCTATTGGTGGTAAGGTTGGAAAAAAGCGCTATCTTCTCCTTGGCCGACTTTGTCAAAGGCCTTGAAGACCTGCAGAAAATGAATTTCGGCTGTATGCCAAGCTGCATCAGGCCCCTAAGCGCTATCTGCGTAGGTTTTGTCTTCTGCTCGCCTACGCTCTCCAATTCAGGCACGTACGTCAGATTTATGAATAGCACATCCTCGCTGAGCGACAGCTGCCTCATCGCCTCTATGAAGTAACTATTCTCTATGTCGCCTACAGTGCCTCCGACCTCTATCACAAGCACGTCAAGCTTTTCGCTGTCGGCTATTCCTGTTACCCACTCCTTGATAAAGTCAGTCATATGTGGTATTATCTGCACATCCCTCCCGAGATAATCACCGCGTCGTTCCTTCTTTATTATTCCGTCGAAAAGCTTCCCGCCAGTTATCGAAAGCTTTGAGCTCATGCTCTTGTTCATGAACCTCTCGTAGTTGCCGAAGTCCATATCGACTTCTCCCTTGTCATCCAGCACGAATACCTCGCCGTGCCTGTACGGGTTCATCGTTCCGCAATCATAATTCAGGTATCCGTCGAATTTTATAGGAAGAGATTTTATGCCGTAAAGCTTAAGGAGTTTCAGGATTGATGAGGTGACTATACCCTTGCCGAGGCCGCTCATCAAAGAACCAGCAACAACAATATATTTGTGTTTCATCGTCACACTAAATGAATACACTTTGTGCAGTTACATTTAAATTTGTTTTGCAAATACCTTTTTATTCAGGGATGCGCTATGCGGGCTTTCATCGCCTTGGAAATACCAGAGCATATAAAGGATTCAATAGTGCGGTCCATTGATGAAATGGAATTGAAGCTTGGTGTCAGGCCTGTGCCAAGCCAAAACATGCACATCACTTTGGAGTTTCTTGGCGAGATAAGCGACAGCGCTGCGGCAAGGATCTCCGAAGCGATATCATCCACGCATGCAAAAAAGTTTACGGCAAAGCTAGGCGAAGTATCGACATTCGGCGCGAGCTCAAGCGTAGCCTTTGTAGGATTGAGCGAAGGGCGCAATGAAGCCGCGGCTTTGCAGCAAGACCTGCACGGCAGGATATCTGCGCTGCAAGGCATAAAAGGCCTCGGCACACGCGAATTTTTCCCGCACGTGAGCATTGCCCGCGGGAATCCTAATGGCCTCAACGAGCTTGCAAGGCGCGCTTCAGGCGTGTGGAAAGGTTCAGAGCCATTTACCGTAAGTACTTTAGCCCTGAAACGCAGCATTATTGGCGGAGCCCACGCGGTATATGAGCCTATTTTTGAGAAGGAGCTTTCATGAGCGAACGCTGGAACTGGTCCATGGTCATTTTGTTTATCAGCTCTCCTGGCCTGTAATTTACGTTATTTATGAGCACATCAAAGCTCATCCCAAGCTTTGCATCTATCGCTATGTGCCTTGTTTCATTGCCAAACAAGTCCGCTTCAGAGACATATATGTGTTTTTTCATCAAAAAATCAACAATAGGGCCTATAATCGAAAAGTCCTGCGAGTTCTGCATGCCTATAATCCTGGCTTCAATGTTGGGCCTTTTAAGCGCATTGACGAACTTGTTTGCCTCAGAAAGCTGCTTTGTCACGTCATCGAAGCAGTTGAATGCAATGAGCTTTGAGGAATTGAAGTCGTACATGCTGAACAAGAGCGAATAAGTAATGTCAATGGCAGCAATGTACCTGTGCTCTAGCGGCACCTTGTAGTCAAGCATGGCAGATCCCCCTACGCCGATGTAGGCTACGTCGTCGTACTGGTCCATTTTTATCTTAGATATATGGCGCCGTTTCCTGTAGGCCAGAACAAACTGTTTGCTATTGAAATCCTTTTTCTGGACCGCCAATACGAGTTTTTCATATAGCTGCAAGCAAGCACCGATTGTAAAAATATATAAATATTATTGCCAAATAATAACTACGGTAACTAATAAGGTTATTTGACATAAAGCTTATTATTGCTTTTTTGCAAACCTATAAAACAAGTGAATCGATGGAAATCAAGATAACCGAGAATAACGAGAAGGTGCTAAAGTTTACTCTCTCAGGCATAAGGACCTCTGATGCAAATGCGCTCAGGCGCGCAGCAATAAACTCGGTAAAGACCTTCGCCATAGATACGGTGACGTTTTACGAAAACACCAGCCCGATGTTCGACGAATACATAGCGCACAGGATAGGGCTGATTCCGCTAGTGACCCCATCAAAAGGCTATAAGGAAGACGATGAGATCCTCTTCACAGCTGAGGCAACCGGTCCGATAACGGTATATTCCAAGGATTTTGAAAGCTCGGACAAGTACGTCAGGGTTGCAAACCCGAACATACCTATAATAAAGCTTGGCAAGGAGCAGCGCCTGCGCGTGGAATGCAAGGCCAGAATGGGCACCGCATCAAAGCACGCTAAATTCCAGCCTGGACTGGTCGCAATAGAAAATACAAAGGACGACATGTTTAATTTCTACATAGAATCATTTGGCCAGATGGCCCCCAAGGAAATTATTAATAAGGCTTGCGACACAATAAAAGAGCGCATAAAGGACGTTGCTAAAGCAACCAAAAAGCTTTAACCGCAGGCGGGGGTGGCAGAGCATGGCCAAATGCGCAGGACTGAGGTGCTCGCAGAGCTCAGAACTCCTGTGTCTTTAGTGACTGCGTGAGTTCAAATCTCACCCCCCGCATACAATATGGTGAAAACATGAAAATTACGCCGGAAAGGTCCGACATAAAGGATCTCATAAGCATGCTTTCAGACAAGTCGATGTCCAAAGGCGCAGCGCCGATAGCTGGCAGGCTATATCAGCTTCTTGCGGTTCCAAGGCGCAAGCGCGTGAACGTCAACCTGTACAAGATAAACAGGTATTCAAAGGAGGGCGACCACGTTGTGGTTCCTGGAAAGGTGCTTTCAATGGGGAGCATGGACCACAAAGTGAGCATAGCTGCGCTGGAGTTCTCTGAAGGGGCGAAGGCAAAGCTCGACAGCGCAGGATGCAGCATAAAGCCGATAAAGGAGATGCTTGACAAGAAGAACGCCCACATAATAGTGTGATGGTGCCTTAATATGGAGGAAAGATTTGATATAAAAAGCTGCAAGGTATTTGACGCAAAGGACATGGTCCTGGGGCGCATAGCAAGCATAGCGGCCAAGTCGTTGCTGAACGGCGAAAGCATAGCAATAGTCAATGCCGAGCAGGCAGTAATAACTGGCAAGAAGGCCAGCATTGCCGCAAAATACAAGACCAGGCTCAACCTGCAGGAAAAGGAGAATCCAGAGCATTCTCCATACTGGTCCAGAAGGCCAGATTTGCTGTTCAAGCGCATAGTCAGGGGCATGCTTCCGTACAGAAAGCCAAGGGGCAAGGAAGCTTATAGGCGCCTGCATGTTTACATGGGCGTGCCTGATGAGCTCGCAGGCGTAAAGCCGGCAAGCATAAGCATAAAAGACCCAAAGACAGTATACGCAGGCTACATAAGGCTCAAGGACCTTTCGAAAAACCTTGGTTATAAGGTTAACAAATAATAGATGATATTCATGGCAGAAGAATTGTCAACGGAGCAAAAGGCCGAAGCGCAAGCGCAGGCGCCAGAGCAGCAGGAAAAGCAGGCGCAGAAGCCAAGGAAGGCAAGGCCAAGGAAGCCCTCCCAGAAGAAAGCCAACAAGATAGTGCTTGCGAGCAGCAAGCGCAAGCGCAGCATTGCACGGGGCTCCGGAAGGCCTGGCACTGGCGTTATACGCATAAACGGCATGGATGCAAACTTTCTGAAGCCCGAAGAGCTCAGAAGCATAGTATTCACCCCGGTATACTTATCTGAAATAACAAAGAACCTGGCAAGCGGCATAGACATAAGCATAAACGTCAAAGGCGGAGGTTTAAGCTCGCAGGCGCAGGCATCTGCAAGCGTCATAGCAAAGGTCATATCGGACTTCTCACCGTCAGATGTGGTGAAGAAGGAATACATGCGCTATGACAGGCACCTGCTGATAGACGACGTAAGGCGCGTAGAGCCAAAGAAGTACCTTGGTACCAAGGCCCGTGCGAGGTTCCAGACATCTTACAGATGATTGCTTAAAGATGATACAATGATGATACCTGTGCGCTGCTTCACATGCGGCGCTGTGATAGCAGACAAATGGGAAGAATACGACCGCAGGGTCAACAAGGAGCATGAGGACGGCGGAAAGGTCCTTGACGAGCTCGGAGTAAAGCGCTATTGCTGCAGGCGCATGCTGATAAGCAACGTCGAGCTGATAAACGAGTTCATCGACGCAGGCAGGAAATAGGCAAGTTATTTATACATTTATACTTCAATATTCGTGCAGGGGGCCGTCTGCTAGCTTGGTAGGCTTCCAGCTTGGGGTGCTGGCGACCCGAGTCTTACACGGGAATTCAAAAGCATCGTCGCTGAAAATCTCGGCGGCCCCAAAGGTGTTGTAATGAGCGAAGAAATATCCGTAGCTGACCAAAATGTTTATCTAGAGGCAGGAATACACATAGCAACAAAGGTGAAGAGCCCTGGAATGGGCCGCTTCATATACAGGGTAAGGGAAGACGGCCTGTACCTGCTGGACCTAAAGACCATAGACACAAGGATAAGCGTAGCTGCAAAGATGCTCGCAAGGTACAATCCAAACGATGTTATTATAACTGCCTCAAGGATCTATGCAATAGCCGCAGCAGAAAAGTTCGCAGAGATAATAAAGGCGAAATTCATAAAAGGCAGGGTGACTCCTGGCATATTCACAAACCCGCTAAGGGCGGATTTCACAGAGCCAAAGGTAATAATGATAAGCGACTCCAGGAACGAGAAGCAGGCGATAAAGGAGGCAAGCAAGATAGGCATACCTATAATAGCGCTGAGCGACACGGACAACTCGACAAAATTCATAGACCTGATAATACCGTCAAACAACAGGGGCAGGCGCTCTTTGGCATTCATCTACTATCTGCTTGCAAGGGAAGTGCTGAAAAACCGCGGCGAGATAAGCTCCAACGACGAATTCAAGTACAAGGTCGAGGACTTCGAAGCAAAGATAGAGAGCAAGGTGCAGCAATAGCTGATTCTAAACCGGCACAAAGATTACAGCAGCCAGCAGGTACGCTATTATGCCAAGGGACATGGCTCCGAGGCTCAGGTTCCTTGAAACGCTGAAAAATCCATCCGAATGCCTGCCCAGAAGATGCCCCGTGGCAACGTAGGCAAGCATAGCGTCAACCGCTATTATAGGGACTGCGTAAATCAGATTGAACTTGAAAGGCTCGCTGAAGAAGAACATGAAAACGCTTATCAGTATCGCTTCAACATACAGGATGAAAGCGAGCTGCGCCGACCTGCTTATGCCAAGCCTGTATACGACGTTCCTTATCCCGCCAGCACGGACATCGCCGCTGTAATCCCTTATCATGCCATGCAGCTCCCTGGCCAAGCCGCTAAGGAAAACGACAAGGGATATAAGGACAATGGTATAGGAAAGCGAGTATGTCACTGCATAGTTGCCGTATATGAAAGGTATCACCATCGTGAAGGCTATGTATACGTTGCCTACGAGAACTACGTGCTTAAGCCTATAGCTGTAAAGGTATGCAAGCGCCGCGAATATCGCTGCTATCGCAAATGCAACAATGTTGACGAACAGGCTTGCTGCAAGCCCTATTATGAAGGTTACGGCGGTTATCTGCAGCGCGCCCCTTTTTGACAATACGCCAGAAACCAGGGGCCTGCCAAGCTTCTTGTTCGCCCTGTCTATCTCAACGTCATAATAGTCGTTTATCGCAAAGGCGCCCATGCTGACAAGTATCGGCGCAATTATAGAAAGGGCAACGATGCCATAAGCAGGCACCCTCCCAAGGGCTATAATTTCTGCAGCAATCACTGCCAAGGCTAGCATCAAGCTGTGCTCTATTCTTGTCAAGCGTATTACTCCAAGAGCCTTTTTCGAAATATTTGCCAATTTACCCAACCTTAAATCAGAATAGCATAAGCCTAAACTATTCAAAAAGTGAACAAATATAAGCATTTACTTGCTTATCTAATTCAGGCGAACTTCATGGTCTAAAGGAGGTAAGATGCGGCTTCACAATCCTAAAAAAATATCTGTGCGGAGAAACTCGCAGTCAGCGCTTGAAATGATAAGCGTATACGCATGGGCATTTCTGATAATCGCCATTTTTGTTGCATTCATATTCATAATATCCGGGCCTAAGCCTGCAGTGACATACCTCCCGCCGGTTTGCAGCATACAGCCGCTGCTGCCCTGCATAAGCGCAGGCATAACGACCTTAAACGCAGCGCGCCACATTCCGATAAAGTTCACGCTGATATTCGAGAACGAGCTAAGCACAGAAATGAAGTTTCCTGCAAACTCCATAAATGTAACACTAACAAACATAGGCTCCTCAGGCATAAACACATACAACGGCGCATGCATACCCCAAATGGCGGCTTCTGGCACAAGGGTGCTTTGCACAGTAAGTGTTCCTGGAACGCTGGTGCCTGCTCTTGGAACCGATGTTGCAGTGTCATTCAAGATAAAATACTATGCATGCACCCTTCATTCGTGCACTGGTCCGTACATCACAACAGGCACGTCTACGCAAACAATTTCGCCTTCGTATGTGCCGGCTTTCAACGTAACCCTTTATGACAACCCAACTTCAGGCCGCATAGTTATAAACGGCGTCACATACAGCAACAATGTTACAGTGCCTCTATCGTCAGGCAACTATACGCTATACGCAGTTGCGCCTGCAGGCTACATTTTCCAAGCATGGTCGATTGCAACTTCAAGCACATCCTCGCTGAGCCAGAATGACGTAGAGCCAACAGTATTAAAGCTTGACGGAAACGCCTCGATCACCGCAACGTTTGCGACATCTACAACAACCTCTTCGGTATATACAACAACCCCTACAACGATAACATTCACCACCAGCTCTACTACAAGCACTTCTACGACTACAACATCAATACCCGTGACATTTTATTATCTCCCGATAAAGATAGACAATGCGCAGAGCGTTGCAACGCCTGCGCCGTTCCAGCAGGAGGTGCAAATATCCGAATCGACATATGGCAATTACATAGCCTACAGCGGGAATCTTGCCAATTTTGAATTTGCATACCTGAATGGGACAGTCATACCTGCATGGATAGAGAGCAATGATTCCGGCACAATTACTGCGTGGTTAAAGCTACAAAACGGCATACCTGCAAATTCCGCAATAACAATATACCTGGGATTCGCGCCAAAGACTACAAACCTTC
>JAMCZQ010000008.1 GCA_023485295.1 Candidatus Marsarchaeota archaeon
CATGAGCTGCGTTCAGTACGTCGCGAGACAGTACGGTAGTATCTACTGGAGGTGTTAGTGCCGGAGGATAAGACCCCTTTAATACGAGAGGAACGAGGGATCGGCGCCACTGGTGTACCGGTTGTGTTCGCATTGCCGGGTAGCTACGCGCCCAATGGATAAGTCCTGAAAGCATCTAAGGACGAAGCCAAACCCGAAACGAGGCACTGGGGCGGTCGCAATAGACGACTTTGATAGGACGGGTGCGTAAGCAGGGAGCTTTCGCGACCTGTGAACATTCCGTTACTAAAGCCCAACTTAGCAAGCTTTTCTCCGATGACGTTCTAATTTTGTTTTTGTAAGGGCCTGCCAGCGCAAGCAATAAAATCCGCGGAGAATGCGCCAAGCAGAAGCGCATACTGCTAAAAGCCGTGGCGAAGCGTATGCGTTCCATTCATGCAGTTACATAGCCAAGGGACGTCGCCTTCCTTACCGACCTGAAATATGAGACGATTCCTATTATGACAACCACTAGTATAACAAGGAAGAAGCCTACGCCAAGGTCATGCAGGTTGTGCACCTTCAACGGCGTTATTACGCCAAAAGTGAGTATTTGCGGAAACGCTATTATTAAAAGCCCTGCGACTACGAATGCAAGGCCACCCCAGTAAAGAACATCGGAGCTTATGCTCCTTGCCACGAAGCTCATCCCTTTTTTCGTCAGGCCCTTAACCTTTGTCATCCATTTGCCGAATACGCCGCCGAATATTATCTGCATTGTCATTGTGCCCAGTCCAAAAAGCGCTCCTGGGACCCAGCCCACCCAGGCATTTGGCATCGCAGGCGACAGCACCGTATATATTATCAGAGCAAACGCACCGAATCCGAATCCGGCTATTATGCCGTGCAAGAACGCCATTTTGCTAGGCACAGCCTTGAGGCCTACGCTCTCATCGTCGGAGGTTATCGGGTTCTTCTTGTGCTCCATTTCAAGCAGCTGTTCCTTGCTGTCCTTGCGGTGTATGTGCAGCGCAACGCCAAGCTTCTCCTCCAGCCAATGCCAGTGCATATAAATGCCCTTGTTCTTTATGTACGCGCCTGCAACAAACATTGCAAGCCCTACGAAGAAATATGTCACCCCGAAAACTATAGAGGTGGTAAATATGGTTGCAAGGGCAAAGTATGCCACTTCAGACAGTAAGGCCCTTTGTATTGTAAACCCGGATGAGAAGATCATGCCGGCTTTCATGCCCTTTCTGCTGCTGTAGCTTCCAACCGCATAAGAGAATGTTATGGGCCACGTATGCTCGTCAGGAGTTATGCCATGCACTAAGCCTAGCAAGTAGGAGAGTATTATTGCGGCATAAAAGCCCACGTTGGTGGGATTGAAAAGGTTTATAGAGAATATGCTAAAACACCTTCAATGGAGTATTATTCTAAACATAAATGTATAAAAGCCTAAGTATTAGCAACAATGTACTTTCATAATAATCCAGCAGAGCACTGCTGCTACTTGAAATCTATGCTGAAGCTGCCCGCAGGCAACTGCTGCATTATGTAGTCCAAATCGTCGTATCCCAGGCGCTTGGCAAGCTCCTTGGCAGCATCGCTCTTCTTTTTCTGTCCTTGGCTTATAATCGCGTATTCCTTTGCGGCCAGCCTATTTGCCGCAAGAGCAGGCGCAACGTGCATTACCCCTTTTTCAATGTATGCCACAAGGCCAAGCTGCGTGTTCCTGTACCATTCTCGCTCTCCGCTCAGCAAAAAGCTTCCAGTGCCGAGCGAGCCCTTGCTAGTCGCTTTGCTGACCTGCTCCCTCCTCATGCAGTAAACGTCTACGCTTTTCTGCATGTTCTCCCATGCGCTTGAATAGCTTGCTGCAAACTGCGCGACTTCAATCCTTGAGTCGTTGCCTGATTTTGTGCCGTCTTTCAGTATAACTACTGAAGCGCCGAATATGTCAGCATGGAAAAAAAGGTCAGCGTCGCCAAAATAATCAGCATTGAGCTTTTCATTCTGATGCGCGTCCCGTCCGCCAATTGCAAGCATGCCCTCTTTAGTGTAAAACCAGTGGAAGCGCTCGTACCATTCGCGCTTGCGCAGCGTCTTTACCCTTGGCTTGCTCTTGACTTCCGACTTCCTGCCCTCTTCATCAAGCATCTTCTGCAGCTCAAGCAGCGCCTTTTTTGCGCCTTCGACCCTACGGGCCTCGCGCTTAGCCTTTGCATAATACTCTTCAGCGTTTTCCTGCGCGCTTTTGGTGAAGTCTATCTTTATCTCCATGCAATCAGATAAGGGAGAGATTGCCTACGATGACGAGCGATATGATGATGCCAAGAACAAGGCCCAGTATGCCCACTATGAGTATGCCTATTATTATCACCTTGGCCGTTTTCTTGAATTCGTCGGTTTTCGGCTTATAGCTTATGCTCATTATATGCCTTGCGTTCTGCCAGAAGCTTTTCAGCCTGCTCTTGAGATTCATGCACAACTCCCAAAGTGTTTTATTATTAAAAGCTTAAATATTAATCAAGCTAAAAATGCAAAGATAAGCAAGATAAATATCTTAAGAATTTATTTATATCTTTGCAATTCTATCAAAAGTGCTTTAATGTACGAGGGCGTAGTTATCCATTTCGGCGAGCTTTGGCTAAAAGGCAGGAACAGGCACGAGTTCGTCAGCACGCTTTATTCAAACATAGTGGAAGCGCTCGGGCCTGGCTTCAGGCTCGTCAAGCTTCGTGACAGGTTCATCCTGGAAGCGGGCTCTGAGGAGGAGCTGGAGCGTGCATGCTCTACGCTGAAAAAGGTGTTCGGCATATCGTGGTTTGCGCCTTTCATAAGCGCCAAGCCTTACAAGCCCAGCATCATAAGCTCAGCACAGGCGCTTTACCATAATGGCGAAAGCGTGAGGATAATAGCGCACAGATCCTACAAGGGCGCGCCATTCACTTCGGCAGAGCTGGTGTCCGAATTTATACACAGCAGCAGCCTAAGCTTCGTGCCCAGCAAAGATGCCAAAAACCTGCTCTTCATAGACGTGCTTAAGGACATTGCAATACTCCACAAGGAGAAGATGGAAGGCGCGCACGGGCTTCCGGTAGGTACTTCAGGAAAGGCCGTAGTGCTGCTTTCCGGAGGCATAGATTCGCCTGCTGCAGCGTATATGGCAATGAAGCGCGGCCTGGATCCTGTGTATGTGCATTTCTACGCGCTGCCGACATCGGAGGACGTAGAGAAATCAAAGATACCTAAGATAATCGAAGCGCTTAAGCCGTACGGCACGCACGCAAAGACATATCTTGTGCCTGCCCATATGCTTCAGATGGCAGCCCTGAAGGTTGGCCAGAAATACGAGGTGCTGCTTTTCAAGAAATTCATGTACTCTGTTGCGGACAGGATTGCCGAAGCAGAGCATGCCAAGGCGCTTGTCACAGGCGAAAGCCTCGGCCAGGTCTCTTCCCAAACAGTTGAAAACCTAATCGCTTCGAGCGCCGGCATCAACAAGCTCATATTCAGGCCGCTTATAGGGCTTGACAAGGAAGAAATAATAAAAATTTCGAAAGCCATAGGCACATACGAGCTCTCTATAATGCCGTATAAGGATGCATGCTCAATGCGCTCCAAGAGCCCGCTCACGCGCATAACTGCGCCGCAGCTGGAAGAGGTCTCAGAAAAGGTGGGCATAAAAGCAATAGTGGATGCTGCCACGCAAGAGATTGAAGCGAGCAATGCACATGCGAGGCAGGCATAGAGGAAGGATGCACACGCAAGCCCATGGGTTATGTTTTTAAATATTCATAAGGCAAATAACAATTAACAAAGGTGCTAAAATGGCAGAAAAGAAACCTGAGAAGATGATTGTAGAGATAGATCCGAATATGGAGTATGCGAGAAGGCTGCATTACAACGAGAAGCATTCCGGATGGGCCATATTCAGGTCGATATACTGGAGCATATACATATTTGTTTTCGGAGTGCTGCTGTACACGCTTGTTCCTGCAGGCATGGGCATAGCGGCATTCTTCGGGATAGCTTTTATGGTACTGGCCATATTCGTGATTGTATACGGCTTCAGCACTTCGCTGCATCTAAAGCTGATGAAAAGATATGCATAAAGGCTTATTTCTGAATTTTTGGGATGGCTTTGCCATCCGTTTATTTCATTGCCGGCAAATGCCGAACACTTTTGTAATCCGTCAAAATCAATATGCTAATATTTATCCGTAAGCAGCAATTAGCAATGCAATACAGGTGCACTAATGAAAAATATTTATGAATCAAAGCGGTACAAGCTGTTTATAATCGTGCCTCTGGCCCTTCTACTGATAAGCCTGTACTTCATACCGCACATACACTATGATTCATCGCTGGCCGGAGGCATAACAGTACAGTTTTCCACCAATGCGAGCGTTACCGCCAGGAACCTCACAACTGCCATAAGCTCGGTATACAAAGGCGCTACTGCGTCTGTATCAAGGGTCGGCGCCATTTCTACAGTGTCTGTTGTCATACCTGAGAATTCAAGCATACTGGGCGCAAACGCGCAGCTGCTGCTTTTATATTCAGACTATGGCAAATACACCAGCGCCCAGCTTGGCATTGCAACTGCAAGCGCAGGTCTAAAGCTGAATTCGTCAAACTCCACGCTTAAGTCCGCCCTGATTTCTGCGGAAGCGAATTCAACAGCTGCAATTTCCAGCATGGACTCGGATTTCCTTTCAGAGTTGGCATATGGAGCGCCATTTGTCAATGCAAGCGTTTACAGGGCAGCATACAATGCAAGCAATCCCTCTTCAATACTTTCGCTTGGCCAGAAACTCTATACAAACGCCTCGGCGGCCTATAAATCAAGCGTAATATCATCCCTTAGGCGCTTTGTGCCTTTTACATCATATTCGTATGAAGAGGTCACGCCTACGCTAGGGGCATTCTTCCTCTCAGACATGGTGAACATAATAATAATTGCATTCGTGCTGATAGCAATAGCCGTATTCGCGGTATTCCGCACCCCGATACCGTCACTAGCAGTGGTATTTGGTGCTGGAAACGACATACTTATAGCATTGGGCGCCATGGGTGCCTTTGGCATACCCCTTGGCGTGGCTTCCGTTGGCGGTCTGCTGATGCTCATAGGCTATTCGATAGATACGGAGATGCTGTCCTCAATAAGGATACTCAAAAGGAGCGAAGACACCCCGACATACAGGGCTTTCGCAACAATGAAGACTGGCGTAACGATGACGCTTGCAGCAATAGTCTCGTTCGCCACGCTCTTCGCTATAGCATATATATTTTTCATACCAACGTATATTGAAATTGCAGGAGTTGTCCTATTTGGGCTCATCGGTGACATATTCACCACATGGTTCGGCAACACTGTAATGATAACATGGTACAAGAACTCTAAGGAGGCGAAGCTGAAGTGAACTTTAGCTATTTGAAGGATAGAAGGATACTTGCGCTCATAATAGTGTTTGTTGCCCTTGCATTGCTTGACGTGCATTATGGATTGCATTTTGGTATCGAGTTTGTTGGAGGCACGCAAATACCTGTAACGCTTGAGCACAGCGTAAACGCTACGGAAATGAGCAGCATAATATCCACAATACAGCAGCGTGTGTCAACCTTCGGCCTGAAGCAGGTGACTGTGGAGGGGATAGGAAGCGATGAGATATATGTGACGCTGCCTTCTGTTTCGCCTGCAGAGATAAACAGCACATCATCTGTGATATCGAGCCAGGGCAGGTTCCTGGGGATTGTCAACGGCCTTCAGGCCCTCAACGGCAGCGACATCCTGCCGGGAAGCATAGGCATAGTACCGCCAACCCTAATAAACAACACTGCCGAATGGACAGTTACATTTTACATTACAGAATCGGCTGCGCAGTCGTTCTCTAAAACAGTTTTTGGGCAGGCAAACAAGCCATTGTACATGTTCATTGACAGGCCAACATCCACAATAATACTTATGAACTACTCGATGCTGGGCAACACAACTGCAGGGGTTACGCCAACAGCCAGCGAAGCTGCAATGAAATCAGCGCTCGCATATTCGAAAGATCCGATACCGTTGATTGTAGTGTACGACAACAATGCCAGCATTTCTTCGGCTATAAGCTTCCTGAACTCTAGCAAAAAGCTCTATTCGCAGGTATTTGCCAGCTACAATCTGCCTAAATCGCTTATAAATGCGGCAACATCAATGAACTATACGGTCAAGCTTGAAAGCAAGGCAAACATGACCCCTACATACATAACATCAGGTCTAGGAAACGTTACTATTAGCACGTGGCCGTTTGTCGGCCTGCTCTCTTCGCCTGTGCTAAACCCGTCCATAACGAATGGCAGTGTAAGCGACAGCTACGAAATATCAGGCACGGCGCCACCTACGCTGCCTTACGCCCAAAAGATCGCATACGCCGATAATATCTCAAAATCCATAGAGAGCATACTAAGCGGCGGAGCTCTGCCCGTAGCGGTTATAGTTGGCACTCCCACACAAATACCTCCGACGCTTGGGAAAAGCTCCCTGGACATAAGCATAGTGGCTTTGATAATAGCAATAATATTCGTGTCTGCATTCATTATGATAAGGTACAGGAGGGTGTTCCTAGTAGGCCCAATACTGATAACCACTTTGCTTGAGCTGTTCATAATAATATCTATAATAGGGCTAGTAGGCACCATAGACCTGTCTGCGTTCGCCGGAATGATTGCAGTTGTCGGCACAGGCGTGGATGCGCAGATAATAATAACCGACGAAATACTCTCCAGCAAGAATCTTTCCGAATCGTCCAAATCTGTGCTTGGGAATGCATTCTACATTGTATGGGCTGACGCACTGTTGCTGATGCTTGCAATGATGCCGCTGTTCTTTTCGACATCTCTTGTGGAAGTCATAGGATTCTCCGAATCAACGATCATAGGAGCTCTCATGGGCGTGCTGGTAACGAGGCCGGCATACGGCTACATAGTTAGCAAGCACTATTCAAAAGGCTGAAAAATATGATAAAATTCTGCCCGACGTGCAATAGGTCAAGCAACGATGCAAAATTCATCGGCGAATTTTGCGAATATTGCACTGCCGAAAAGCTGGAATCGCAGCTTCCAAAAAGCGTAAAGCTGCATCGATGCAAGGTATGTGGCAACATCCACGCAGCACATGGGTTTGTGCACCAGTCGCACGAAAGCCTCGAAGAGGCGATAAACCAGCAGGCGAAGCTGCAGGACTGCACCGCAAAGCTTGTTTCGTTTAACGAATACAAGGGCATAGCCATCATGGACTATGCATGCAGCCTGCAGGACGGCGATGTGGAATTTGAGCACAGCATAAAGGTTGCTTTTACGAAGGAGATGTGCCCAAGCTGCTACAGGAAAAGCTCTGGGTATTACGAAGCGATAATACAGGTGCGCGGAAATAACAGCCGCGTTGCGCAATTTATAGAAAGCTTCACAAAATTCCTTGCCGCACGCGACGCATTCGTAAGCAAAACTGAAGAAGAAGCCAACGGCATGGATTTCTACGTAAGCAGCAAAAGGATCGTCGGAGACTATTTCATGCTGCACAAGAGCATGAAACCGAAGGTATCGTATAAGCTCTACGGTATGAAAAAAGGGAAGAAGCTGTACAGGCACATATACTCTTTAAGGTTTGACCAAGCTGCAAATGCCTAATGCCAAGCTATTCCAATATGCCTTTTTCCGATCGCGAGTCTATCCGCTCCTTCAGCAAGCGCATGACCTCTTCCAGTTTCAGCCCGTTTTTCTGCTTTCCATCCCTGCTTCTGACCGAGACGGTATTGCTCTCTGATTCCTTTGAGCCTACTATCAGCATGTACGGTATCTTTTCCAGCTGTGCGTCGCGAATCTTTTTCTCAAGCGTTTTGTCGGACGCGTCAATGTCCACGCGTATGCCATTTTCCTTGACCTTTTTGCGCACCTCTTCAGCATACCTATTGCTTGCTTCGGATATGGATATTATTCTGACATGATGAGGTGAAAGCCACAGCGGAAGTGCGCCGCCGTAATGCTCCATCATTATTGCAGCAAACCTTTCAATGCTTCCAAGCACCGCCCTGTGTATGATTATGGGATTATGTTCCTTGCCGTCTTCGCCGGTATAAGTAGCGCCAAACCTTATCGGCAGCTGGTAGTCTATCTGTATGGTGGCGCATTGCCATAGCCTGCCCTGCGAATCCTCAATGTCGAAATCTATCTTAGGGCCGTAAAATGCCCCCTCCTTCTCCTTTACGTTATATTTCATGTTGTTTTTTTCCAAGGCACGTCTTATCGCATCGGTTGCACGCTCCCACAGGGCTTCGTCCCCAAGGTGCTCATCAGGCATCGTTGAAAGGTTGGCGTAGAATTTCAGGCCGAATATGCCGTAAACCTTTTTTATCATTTCCAGCAGCAATGAAACTTCGTCCTGCAGCAATTCCTCCTGCACGAATATGTGGCCGTCATCCTGCGTGAGCTCCTGCACCCTGAAAAGGCCGCTCAGAGCGCCGCTTACTTCGCGCCTGTACAGCTTGTCAAATATCGCAGTCCTAAACGGGAGCTCCTTGTAGCTCCATCTCCTGGATTTGTATATGAGTATCGTAGAAGGGCAGTTCATCGGCTTAAGGCCGAGCTGGTCTGCGCCTTCATCAATTAGGAACATGTTCTCCTTGTAGTAACTTATGTGGCCGCTGACATGCCACAGCGCGATATTCGCAAGGACCGGAGTGCTTATCTCATTGTAGTCATAGAGCCTTTCCATCTCGCGCATGAGCTTTACGAGCTCCAGGTATATTACATAGCCGTTGGGATGCCAGTAAACCATGGATGGCGATACTTCCTGGTAGCTGTACAAGTTCATGGCTTCCCCTAAGCTCCTGTGGTCGTTTTTTGGCAGATTGCTCCACTCGCTTTTTTTGACTATTGACAAGTCAACCTTCCTGTGCTTCTGCACCCTGCTTGCGCTTTCGTCTTCTGAAAGCGAATAATGCTTTGACTGCTCGGCCAGCGGATGCCCCTTTATTTTTATGCCCCATCTCTTGTTCCAGCCGAAAGGAGCATAAATGCATGAAAGCCCTGAACTCTCAACCATGCTCCTCATTGTCTTGAAAAGCTTTATGGCATTTTTCGGTTCCTCCAGCGCGTCTCCAAGGTGCGCAAAAGGGTATAGCACTATCTTGTCAAGCTTCTGCTTTTTTGCGAACTCTATGGCATTGCCCATTGCCTTCCTGGCTACATCCTCGTTGTCTCCTTTTTCAACCGTTGTTAGCAGCACAAGCGCGTTTTCTACGTGCACGCTCTTCTCTCCTTCCGCATCATACTCGCTGGCTTCTGGCTCTATCGATTCATAATCCATTGACTCTACGTCAAGCTGCAGAATTCTCATTCATAACACCTTTCAAGCAAAGCATCAGCCAAAATGCAGCCGCAATTTTCAAAATGGGCTCCAATGACAAAAAACCAGTTTTGCAGCTCACGCTAGCGCATATTGAACCTATGCTGTTTGGAAGTTACCATCTTTCACGCGCATCACTGCAATATAGGTTTCGTGCCAATCTTATTTTAAAGCTTTTGTACAGACTAAAATCATGATGGGGCTATGTACACGCACGGCACGAATTTGTTTACCGGGCATGCATTGAATGCCGTAACGTTTACAAGATACGTGCCTGATGCCGTCAGGCTGCCAAGGTAGCCAGTGACATTTACAGGGCTATACGCAGTTACGTAGCTTGGCCCTGCGGTAGTCCGGACAACAAAGACTATCTCATGCCCTATTCCGCCATTGTCCGTGCCAACATAGATGTCTGCAACATCTGGAGGCACCTGAAGCAGGGTAAGCTGCTTGGCCGGATATCCTTGCGCACCAATGATTGCAGAAACGCTAGCAAGCTTGCTTGCCGCCTCCTGTGCTTCGGTAGTCGCAAGTGTAGAAGATGACGTTGCTATCTGCAGAAACGCAAGGACTACTATCGGCAGCAATATTATCAATCCGAACGAAAGGGTTATTAGCAGCTCAAGGCTGGACTGCCCCTTCTTCTGCTTTTTATGCGTTGGCATTCATTCACTTGATTCGTATTCCACATATTCATATTTTTTCTTATCTAGAAGATCCTTTCTCTTTTTTATCTGCTCCTCAAGCTTCTCCAGCACGCTCATGAAGGTCCTGTCAAGGTCGAAGTCCACATGCCTGACATTGAGCGAGCCGAAGCTTCCAAGGCCCGCCCTGGCGTTTATTTCATACTGCTTGCCCTTTATCTTTTTTACCCTTATTGTTATGTAATCGATCTTGACCTTTCTAAACTTTTCTACCTTTTCAAGGAACAGCCTCGCCTGCTCTTTTATCTCGTATTCATATTCGTACGTCGACCTGTCAAGGCCAGCTATTATTATCTTGTTCTCCACATTTTTCTTGCGGGATATAATTGCAGCAAGCACATCCGATATCGTCAATATGCCTACGGGCTTGTCACCCTTGACTACCACTATGGACGATATACGGCTTGTTACGAGCTTTCTTATGGCTTCCCTTACCTCGTCCGAAGCGCCAATAGTTATCGGAGATTTTTCCATGATATTCCTTACTATTATGTTGGACGGGGAATAAAGTTTGCTTTTCATTTCTGGGGCCCTTTCCTTGGTTACTGCATAGTTCGCAGAGATATCATGCTTTGTTATGATTCCTGAAAGCTTGCCATTCTCTATGACTATGAGCCTGCCTATATCCCTGTCGCTCATTACGCTGTTCGCCTGCGCCAGGTTGGCATTTGCGTCTATCCCAAGAACTGGTGTTGTCATTATGTCGCTGCATTTTATCCCGCTTAAAGCGTCTATCGAAAGCAGCACCTTGAGCAGCGTGTACCTGTTCACTATCCCTACTGGCTTGTTTTCTTCAAAGTATGGCAATGCCGTAGCTTTTGAATTGTAAAAATAGAAGACCGCATCGTCTATCGTAGTTGTTGGGAATATTTTCGGCACCCTAACTGCGTAATTCAAAGCAATAGCATTTTTGTTTATGCGCATCCCTTTGCCCCTGCTCAGGCTGCGCATGTCAACCACCCCATAATATGAGCCATCCTTGCTCACGAGCGCGGCATTGTTTTTCTGGACAACTGCCAATACTCTTGTAATTGGGGTATCGGCTTCAAGCATCTCTGTGCGGGAAACCAGCTCTTTAGGTATCCTGTCTATACTGTTTGCCATAAGAACACCATTATAAATCGATAGAATTTAGCATGCAAATATTATTAACCATTAAGAAGAAGCATATTATAAGTTATTTGCAGAATCTATTCGCGTGAATGCATCGCCAGGATGGCAGATAGGCTATGCAGCCGCCTGCAGAGCGGCGAAGGCGGGTTCGAAACCTTATTGGCGAATATCCCGCTCCTGGCTTCCGGCATGCATAAAACGGCAAGCGCATCATTGTATATTATGCATCGACGTTGCATTCATATGTCTATTACAACGCTTGCCCTGTAAGCGTTTTTCAATTTCTTCACTTCCAACGTATAGCCGGAAACCCCTTTTACGTAGATGTTCGAATATTCAACTTTCTGGTCAATGCAGAGTATGGATGCTTCTGCATGCATTTTGCCATCAGAGCGCTTTGCACTGAGGTTTTTGACTTCATAGCCGTAAGCGGCCTTGGCATCGAGCTCTGAAAGCGCATCCTGCAGCACGTACCACAGCAGATCCCTTTCGGTTTCTGCGGAGTCCATAACTCTTACTTCATTCGCCTTAACCGCTCCGCCCTTTACGTCATGCGCTATTTTTGCTATGTCTGCCTGCGTTGCGAACATTGCAAGCATTGAATTCTTCAGCAATTCGCCAAAATTTCTGCCGTAGGAAAAGAACCTGACATCGGCAGTATGCGAAACGAACCTGTATTTCAGCATCAGGGCACCGCTCATCTTGTAATGCATAATGTGCATAACAAAATTATTTAGTATATCCCTGAGAAAGCTTATACGTCCTATGAAGATAAGAGTAACTACTGAAATGTGATGAAGCCCATTTCGGCTGAGGACACATGTGATCAAATGCATGCAAGAAACATTTTGCTCACGCCCAAAAGAATCGGCATCGCAGCGCTACTCGTTGCGCTTTTCATAGCAATGTTCAATGAGCTTTCAGTTACAAGCTTCAGCATAGCCGACAACAACCCCGCAAGCTATGTGATAGTTGTAATGCTGATGATGTTTCTTCTTGTACTGTTCTCAATGAAGGAAGACCTAGCGCCAGGATTCAGCAAAAGAAACTCTGCAATAGCTGCAGGGGTGCTTGTGCTTTACGTGCTGGCATTTTCCTTTCTGAAAGTGTACTTCTCGTTCGAATTCCAAACATTCAGGCTCGATGCGCTCCTTTTTCCAATTGCGCTGACCTCAATAATAATTGCGCTGTTCGGCCCGGCTGGGCTGCGAAAGCTCAAGGTGCTGCTAATATACTCGATCTTTGCATCCCCGATACTGCTTTTGCCCATATTGAACCTGTCGCAGCCATTCACCATGCTAAACGCCCAGGCTGTATTCGGAATATTGAAGCTGCTTGGCGTAAACGTGTTCAGGAATGGCATAGTCATAAGCTCTGCATCTGGAAGCGCTATATCAATAGCATCAACCTGCGCCGACATAGGCGCGTTCGTGGCACTGCTGATGTTCCTAATTCCAGTTGCGTATGTATACAATGGCAGGCTCTCTAGAAAAGCGCTATGGCTGCTGAGCGGCATGCTGCTAATATTCGTATTGAACATATTGCGAATGCTATCTATAGCGCTAGTCTGGGCGTATTACGGCCTTGGCCCTGCTGTTAATGCCGTCCATCTATTCATAGGGCAGATATTATTCGATATCACAATAGTTGTAATGATACTTGCGACAGGCAAATATTCGCTATACATAAGGCAGAATGCGCCTAAACGCGCAATTCATGCAGGGAAGCGCCGCATTAATGCATTGCACTCCAATGTGCATCCGGGCGTGGGCCTTTTGTCTGCAGGGCTCGCAAAAGCCATAGCAGCCGCAATTTTAATAGGCTTGATCGTTTTGGTATTCACAATGCCGCTTCAATCTTATGCATTTGTATCTCCTTTCTATTTCTACAACCAGAGCTCCAATGTTCCAAAAACCGAGCTTCTTGCGCTTTATGTTCCTCTTGCAGGCTCTGCAAGGATGAATGCAAAATCCGTATATGTAAGTGGAAGCGAGGAAATTTTCGGCCTTTACCAAAGCAAGGCGCTCAATGCAACCGCGCATGAGTTCATGCTGATAAATGCGACTGACGGCATTAGCTTGATGCATCCAACGCCAAGGAACGTCAGCATATTGGGCAGCTCTGTATACACGTCAGCATCAGGCACAAGCGTTTATGGCTATTTGGTCAAAGGCGCAAACGCGACGTTCAACGTTGATTACATGTCTATGCCGCTGTATGCCTATGGCAGCTACGTAACGGCAAACGTGGAAATTCTTGAGCTAGTTGAGGGCAATGCAACTTCTTCATGCGGCCCTAAGAACCCAATAAATTCATTCTACTCGGGCATTTACGAAGCCATTTCCGGCAATTACGGGAACAAGGGCATGATATGCAGTGCCATATACGTTGCAAACAGCCAGTAATGAAGGTGCGTGAATGAGATTCGAATACAGCGCTGGGATAATGCTATACAAAAAGTCTTCGCAGAAAGTAAAATTTCTGCTGCTTCTGCGTTCCGATGGCTCCCCAGACATACCAAAAGGGCATATAGAAAAGGGCGAGAATGCCATGGAAGCGGCATTGCGCGAAACATACGAGGAAACAGGCATAAGGGCGACTCCAGACAAGTATTTTTCATTTTCCACATACTATTGGTTCGTAGACGAGGGCGAGAAGGTAAAGAAGTACATAAAAATATTCATTGCAGATGCAGATGGCGCCAGCGTACGCATATCCAAAGAGCATAGCTCTTATATCTGGGCTGATGCAGCAGAAGCCATAGAGATGTACAAATCGCACAAGTTCAACACTTCATACATCGAAGAGGCTGCAGCATATGTAGAAAAGCTTTCCATGCTTTCAGAGCTTAACTCGATATATGCCGAGCTGCCGAACGTTTCGAAGGCGTGGGACCTAAGCAGGAATTTCGTAAAAGGCGAAGGCCCTGCAAATGCAAAGATAATGGTAATCGGCCAGGCACCGGGGAACAACGAGGATAAAAGCGGAAGGCCTTTCGTCGGCAAGGCCGGGCAGCTGCTCGACCAGCTGCTGTCAGATGCAGGCATCAAGCGCCAAGAGGTTTACATAACCAGCGTAGTGCAGTTCATGCCTCCGAAAAACAGGGCACCGACAGGGCGCGAAATAGACATGTGCAAGCCATTCCTGTTTAACCAGATCTCCATAATAAAGCCAAAGCTGCTAGTGCTTCTGGGATCTGTAGCTGCGCAAACCTTATGCGGAGTTAAGGAGGTTATGAAGGAGCACGGTAATATTATAAAAGCCGCGGAAATGTCGTATTTCATAACGCTGCACCCTGCCGCTGCTGTAAGGATCCGCAAGAACCTGCCAATAATAAAAGGCGATTTCAAAAAGCTAGGCGCCTATGTAAAGAGCGAGATAGATTCAAAGCCATAAAAGCTGCCAGCACCTTAAAAAAAGGGTTGGAGCCTGCTGTAGGAAAGCAGGCTCCACTTACTGTGGGGGTGAAACAATTAGTATGTTAGTCGCCTTGCCAGCATCATATTTGTAATAAACTTTGTGACCAAGTTGGAACCTGTCTATAAGCCCCATCCTGTATAACTTATTCAGCCTTGCGCAAGCCGCATTCCTGCCTTTGTAGCCCATGCCGCGCATAACGTCATCAGCGCAGGCCATGCTGTGCGGTGCAAGCTGCAGGAATTGTATTATCCTGGCATCTATGCCAGATACTGCGAGCTGCCGTACCATCTTATCCTGCGATTTCTGCTCCTGGTTCTGCTCCTCCTCATCCACGAGGGGCTCGTTTAGCTCGTTTTCTATCCTGTCTATCTTTTGCATCATTGAGCTCAGCAGCATCGTTGTCCTTTTGTTTTCGTCAATCATATACTTGAGCAGCGAAAACATCTGGGAACCAGTGTCCGCATGCTCCTGCTCGCCTGTGGCGTGCTTTTCCAAACTCCCTTTTTCGCTGGCCTTTGTGGCAGCCAGCTCACTAAGCTGCCTCTTTATGGAAAGAAGCTCGTTCTCCAATTCCTTTTTAGAGCGCATTGGAATCACAGCCGAATCATAATATTTGCACCAATTCATGAACCTTCTGCACATGCATCAAGAGCTTTTCATATTTGATGCATGCAACAATCATGAATCAATCACAAATATTGTGAAATATAAACATATTTAAAGCTTTTCCAAATCAGAAATAAATCCGGCATTACTGGAAGTGAAGCCTAGCGCCTTCTCCTCTGCCTTCCAATATTGCGCGTGCTGCCCATTTTCCAGCTGGTCTGCTTCTTCGGCTTTTCCGGCGATTCGTTTGCCTTTTTTATGCCTGCCTCAAGATCCGACATGAGCTTGTCCGCTATAAACTTTTTGGAATAATAATCGGCCTTCAATGCCATTGCTATCTTTGCGGCATACATTCTTGCGATCTTTCCCCGTATATCGTGCCTTGCATTGCTTATCGCTGGCAGCTTGAATATCGATCCGTATTTCGGAGGCTTGCTCCCGAATTTAATGTGCTTGAACAGCGCCTTTTCTGCACCAAGAAGCTGGATTGTGCTCGATGGGAAGGTAGCCAGCCTTTCCATGGAGCCAGCCTTGGCAAGAAGCTCCGCAGCAATCTTCTCGTCTGTCAAGTATGTGGTATTTGGCATGATCCTGCCTGCCGAGGCCTTCATATAGCCCTCAAGGGCCTTGAGCGTCTGCTCTGCCTGCTTATAAAGTTTTGCGTACTCGAGAATGGTATCCTTCTCCTCGGCAGTCATGCGCCTGCCTATGCTTGAAGCGGCCTTGGCAGCTATAGACTCAGCTTTATTCCTGTCCTCAAAAATACCCTGCAGCGCTCCTGCGCCGATATCCCTTTCGGTATTGAGCACCATCACAAGGTCTGCGAGAGACTTCTGCTGCTGCAGCGGCAATTCGGGGAAATAAAGGCTGTACCATTCTGCAAGCCTCTCATAAAGCGTATTGTATACCTTCAATGTTTCGTTGTATGCGTTTATCGCCTGCATGAGCGCGTACTCCTCGCTCTCGTAATCCTTGCTTATGCGCTCTTTTGTCTTTTTTATGAGGCTTTTCCTAAGCTCTTCAAAATCATCCTCCAATTAAAACACCTGAACACAAGAAATAAATTCTGCATTACGTAACTCTTATAAAATCCAGATTATAAATCTTTTCGTTCAATAACTAAATAAAGCTACCTGAGATGCGAACTGCATCGCATGCGGTGTTTTTGAAATGGACAGAGTTTCTTTTGAGGAATTTGAGAACCTTGTAGTGAGGCGCGGCATCATAATACCATCATTCCAGCCGTACGGGGAGCTGGCAGGCTTTTATGATTATGGGCCAATCGGCATGCGCATACGCAACAGGATAGAGCATCTGTGGAGGCGCATTTTTATAGATGGCATGGGCAACCTGGAGATAAGCACTACACTAATAGCTCCGGAGCAGGTGTTTAATGCGAGCGGCCATCTAAAGAATTTTACCGACCCGATAGTGGTGTGCACAAAATGCCATACGCCATACAGGGCCGACAAGCTTATCGAGGAATTTTATGCTTCCAAGAACGAGCTTGCGCCTAAGCAGTCCAGGCCAGAGGCCCTTGACGAAATCATATCAAAGAACAAAATAAGATGCCCTAAATGCGGCGGAGAGCTTTCCAAAGTGGAGCAGTTCAACCTGATGATGGCTACAAAAGTAGGGCCATACAATGCAGTGCAGGGCTATCTAAGGCCTGAAACGGCGCAGGGCATATTCCTTGACTTTAAGCAGATATTCCGCGATGGCGGCTACAAGCTACCCATAGGCGTAGGCCAGGTCGGCAAGGCCTTCAGGAACGAGATATCGCCAAGGCGCATGCTTATACGAATGCGCGAATTCAACCAGATGGAGCTGGAGTACTTTTTTGACCCTGAAGAGAAGGACTTTGAGATAAACTTCAGGGGCGTGGACAATCGTGTTCTAGACGAGGAAATAAACATCCTTACAAAGGAGATGCAGGAGTCCGGCTCAAAAGAAGCCTACAAGCGCATGAGCATAAGGCAGTGCATTGACAAGGGCTTCATACCAAACAGGCTCTTTGCATTCCTGGTTCACGAGGAAAAAAAGTTCATGGAAGCCTTGGGCTTTGATGATAAGAGCTTCAGGTTCAGGGACCTTGTAAAAGACGAGCTGCCCCATTATTCAAGGGCCAACTTTGACCTAGAGGTGGAATTCTTCGGCTCTTACGAGGAAGTATGCGGTACTGCGTATAGGACTGATTTTGACCTTTCAAACCACGCCAAGTTTTCCGGGGAAGACATGAGCATAATAAGCAACAATAAAAAGCTCGTGCCGCATGTTGTGGAGGTAAGTTTTGGCCTTGACAGGCTATTCTGGACGCTTTCTGGGCACAGGCTTTTCAAAGACGAGAAGCGCAGCTGGTACGTGCTGGCGTTGAATGAGGCCACTGCGCCGTACGACTATGCGCTATTTCCGCTGCAAAAAGATGAAGAGATAATAAAGAAAGCAGCAAGGATACAGGAGCACCTGCTCTCCAAAGGCCTTACGGTATTCTTTGGAAGCAGTGGCAGCATAGGCAAAAGGTATGCAAAAGCCGACGAGGTAGGAATAGTGCGCGCAATAACCGTGGATTTTGACACGCTAAAGGACGATACGGTTACAATCAGGGATTCGATAGATGCAAAGCAAAGGCGCCTGGACTACAAGTTAATAAAGTAATGCTGGTCCGCATGCAATCGCAAAATCGTATAGGTCCTGTGAAATGCTTCAGCCTAAAGCATACGTTCGAAAGCGCCCAGCCCCTGACGTTCTATGCCGATTTCGACAGCGCTGCACATACTCTAATATATTCTGACAAAGGCATCCCTATAACCGTGAGGCAGGATTCCTCGGACATGCAAACAAACCTTATCGTAGATTCGATAGAGCCAACGCACGCTGTGAAAGAAGTAAGCGCGCGCTTTAGGCTTAATGACAATATGGATGCCATATACAAAAAGATAAATACTGACAGGCACATGGAAGCATCTATAAATGCATATCGCGGCATGCGCCTGACTCTAAACGACCCATGGGAAACTACCCTGTGCTTTATCATATCCCAGTTCAACAACGTAAAGCGCATAAGGCTCATAACGCGCAATATCATACATAAATTCGGGGAGCAAAAAGAATACCAAAAGTTCGGGAAAGTCTTTTCTTTTCCAACAAGCGAAAGGCTTATGCATGCTTCGGAAGCAGAGCTAATGGGTTGTGGCACTGGCTTCAGGGCAAAATACATAATAGCTGCCGCTTCATACTGCACAGAAAACTTGGATCTGAACAAGCTGCGCGGCAAAAGCTACGACAAAATAAAGTCCGAGCTGCTTGAAATAGCCGGCGTAGGCGATAAAGTTGCTGATTGCATAGCCCTAATGGGCTATGGCAGCCTGCGCGCTTTTCCTATAGATACATGGATACAGCGCACTATGGAAAAGCTGTATTTCAACGGCATGAAAACAAGCCCTGCAAAGATACACGAGTTTGCTGATGATTATTGGGGCAGGTGCGCAGGCTATGCGCAGCAATACCTATTCCATAATGCGAGGAGTTCAAGGCCGAAGGCAAGGATTGCGCCCAAGGCAGCCGCGCAGACTTAATATGCTAGTCAGGAGCATTTGCAATACCAATCATTTTAAATATATAAAAAGAGAAAAACCAATATCCTAAACCTAAGGTGCTTTCTTGGCAGTTAAAAAATTCATGTCACTTGCAGCAACCGCCCTAAGTAGCAATGTTTCTGAGCTTAAGAAGCCCTACAAGCTCAATTTTTCAATAACCTACTGGTGCCAGTCAAGGTGCCTTACGTGCAACATATGGCAGATAAGGCCAAAGGGCGAGCTCACCATAGAAGAAATCCGTTCTTTTGCCAGAAAGAACACGAGCTTCAAATGGATAGAGCTGACTGGCGGGGAGCCATTCCTGCGCAGTGACATAGTTGAGATAGCCAGCGCGTTCGCGGAAAACTCAAAGGATCTGTACGTGCTTACGATGCCTACCAATTCACTGTGCGGCAGGCAGATGGTCCTGGACAAGCTGAGAAAGATACTGGATCTTGGCATACCAAAGGTTTCGATAACAGTAAGCCTTGACGGCTATAAAGAACTGCACGACAAGATACGCGGAATTCCTGGAAACTATGAAAAGGCCATAAGCATGTTCAAAGACCTTATGGAGCTGAAGAAGCAGTATAAGAACCTATATTTCGTCTTTGGCTATACGATGAGCGCTTTCAACCAGGGCCAGCTCATGAAAACGATAGAAGAGGTAAGGAAAGACATACCAGAGGTAAAATACAAGGATTTCCACCTGAACCTGGGCCAGATATCATCTAATTATTACGGCAATACCGGAGCAAATATAACTGCATCGCGCGAAGTGATCGCTGCGGAAATCGCAGAATTCATCAGGCGCAGGGAATTTGAGTTCGGCGCAATCCCGCAGATAGAACGCGTTTTTCTCAACAAGCTGCTTTACTACACTAGGACCGGCGACATGCCGATGCGCAGCCGCAGCCTAGAAGCATCGCTTTTTCTAGACAGCTACGGCAACGTATATCCGTCTATAATGTGGGACAAGAGAATAGGCAACATAAAGGAGCACGACTACAGTCTTGACGCCCTTTGGGACAGCGAGATAGCAAAGCAGACGCGGCACGAGATAAGGCAGGGCATGGAGCCAAAGCAGTGGACTGCATGCGAAGCCTACCAGTCCATAACTGGCAATCTGCTTAGCTTTATACGCTAGCCTTGCTTGCATAAGCGCAGCACAAGCCATAGAAGTGGCTGCTTCACTAGCTTATCTTAAATCTTCTGAAAACCGCAACCTTTACAAAATCGTTGATAAACAGCGCGGCAACTGCAAGCCCTATTATTGTCAGGATCTCGATCCCGCTGAGCTTTGGAACGAAAATGCCGAAATAGGAAAGCACGAGCCCCACGCCTATTCCAAGTGCCAGCGCCAGCATCAGTGGCTTGCTGGGCCTCGACTTCCAGAAGAAGCCCTTAGCCCGCATATTCAATACGCTAAATTCGTTTGTTATATTGAACATTACGAACGTTGCCGTCTGGAAAGCTGGGATGCCAAGGTCGAACAGACCGCCCTTGAATATTGGTATAAGGGCCATAGTCTCAAGCACAAGGAAAATGCCTATTATTGCTGAAGAGTACATCAATGACCTCACATTCCAGATATCCGGGTTTTTGGAATATTCGGCATTGTCTGTAGATATCGTTATGTTTATGATGTCGTTTGTGAATATCAATATTATGAGCATGAATGGCAGTATTGTTATGAAGCGGAACGCAAGATACATTATTGCTATGAAGCCTATTATCTGGAATGTCTTCAATATTTTTACTGTAGAATAGGTTATCATTCTCTGGAATATGCGCCTGCTTTCTTTTACCGCGTCGACGAATACTTCAATGCCGTCCTTAGTAAGCACAAGCGCAGCCGCGCTCTTTGCAACATCTGTAGCGCTTGCTACTGCAATCCCGACTTCGGACTGCTTGAGCGCTGGCGCATCGTTGACGCCGTCGCCAGTCATGCCTACGATGAAGCCGTCCTTTTGCAAGCTTTTGACTATGGTGTACTTGTCTTCAGGATATACGTCAGCAAATCCGTCAGCGCTTATTATCCTTTTCTGGAGTTGCTTTTCATTCTTCCTGCCTGCGGTTATGTCGAATATCCTGCTCCCCATCCCGACCTCCTTGGCTATCTGCTCTGCCACCTTTATGTTGTCGCCGGTAAGCATTTTTGTCCTGACGCCAAGGCCATGTATTTCTTCTATAAGCTCTTTCGCGTCGCTACGCGGGCTGTCATACAACGCTATGAGCCCGCAAAGCTTCCAAGACTTGTTATTTGTGCTCTTCGCAACCGCTATGGTCCTAAATCCATCAGCAGCAAACTCCTCCACAATGCGCCTTACATTTCCTGCGTCTTTCCTTTTCACTGTGCACATCTTTATGACGGTATGCACTGCGCCCTTTGTTACGTAATAGTGCAGCTTTCCCTGGATTATGGTTGCTTCGCTCCTCTTCGTTGACGGGTCGAAAGGATAAAACTTCTCTTGCTTATGCGACGATATCTCATTTATCTTAGCGTAATCTATTATTGCGTTGTCTATCGGGTCGTTGTCCTCCTTTCTAGAGGCTTCAAGCGCGTATTCTATTACTTCCTCGGCGGTGCAGCCAAAAGGCCTTACAATCCTAACTATTATCTCGTTCTTTGTTATCGTGCCGGTTTTGTCAAGGCACAGAACATTCATGTTCGAGGTATCCTCTATGGCTTCAAGCTTTGTGACAAGTATGCCCCTGCTTGCAAGCCTTTCAGTACCAAGGGCCATCGAAACAGTGAAAGCAGCAGAAAGCGCCACAGGCACCGAAGCAATAAGCAATACAAGCAGAAACTTTATTATTATGAGCAAAGGCTGGTGAAGTACCAGAAGCCCGAAGGCAAGCATAACCACCAATATTATGCCGTCCCCCAGAAGCAGGTATTTGACCATGCCCATTATTGCATTTTGCAAATGTGATTTAACCCTGGCGCTTTGAACAAGCTTTGCGGTTTTTCCATATACTGTATTGTAAGCTGTGCCTATGACCAGGCAAACGGCCTCGCCTTTTTTTGCTATGGAGCCCTGCCTTATAACGCTGTTTTCAAGCTTCTGCTGTGGCAGCGACTCCCCAGTTATTACAGATTCGTCTACCTGAAGGGATTCGGATTCTATAACGATGCAGTCTGCAGGTATTATATCCCCGAGCCTTACCTTTATCACGTCACCAGGCACAAGCAACCGCGCTGGGATTACTGTCCACTCCTTTTCGCGCAAAACCCTGGCAGAGCCGGCAAGCCTTTTTTTCAAGGCGTCTACTGACATGTCTGCCCTGTATTCCTCTATAAATCCTACAAAAGAATTGAATACGAGCAACGCAAGTATTATGTAGAAGTCTTTCATGTCGTGCAGGACATAGGACAGTATTATAACGGCTATAAGTATAAGCTGGACCGGCCCGTAGAACTTTTTTAGGAAAATAAGAAAATAGTTGGGCTTTTTTTCTACTATCTCGTTGTAGCCGTATCCCTGCAGCCTTCTCTCAGCTTCCCTGTTGCTTAGCCCGTTCCTGCTGGATTCTAGTTTTTTGAACGCGCCATCAATGCCGAGGTTCTCTATGGCCTGCGATTCTATTTCCTTCATCAGGCTAACTTTGCGAATAAAGGATTAATTAACTTTTGAATCTGGGCTTCTGCTTGAGCCGAATATCCTAACCGCGCTGTGCCTTGGCACATGTATGTGCTTGCGCCATTCAGTGTATTCGCCCCTTGGTGCGTTCCTCAGTATGTAATAAATGCAACCAACAAGCGCGATTGCCCCTACGAATTCAAGACTTTGAATGTTGAGGTATGCAACAAGCACTATTATTGTCGCTATGCCTGCGGTTGACACGAATGGCAGGTATCTTTTCTCCTGCTGCTTAGCCTTTTTAAGGCTGAAGTAGAACTTTACAGCAGCTATGTCTATAATCATGTAAGCGGTAAGCACCGCGGCATTCGACGCATCTACTATAGTGCCAAACGAGACAAGCAGCAGGAATATTATCGCAAGCACGGAAGATAGCACTATCGCGTTTATGGGGGTTGAAAACCTGTCTATGTAAGACAGCCTTGAAGGCAGCTCGTTGTCCCTTCCCATGGCGAAGAAAACCCGCGAAGTTCCCAATATGCCTGTTAATATCACTCCGGCAGTCGCAGTTATGCCGCCTACCGCAATCACAAGCTCCAGAATGCCATTATGCAGCGTATGTATTGCCGTAGAAAGCGGAGCACTGGAATGCGCCAGCGTTGAAAACGGGACAAGGCCTATCGCAACAACGGCAACTGCTATGTAAATCAAAGTCGATATTATTATGGATATGATTATTGCTTTAGGTATTGTGCTTTCTGGATTATCCACCTCGTCGCTTATTGTTGTAACTCTTGAGAATCCTGTAAATGCGAAGAATATTATTGCCGCGCCTGCAAGCAGGCCGTTTAGGCCGTCAGGAAGGGCTACTGCAGAGTAAGAAGCATGGTAATGGGCAATTCCAAATGCGGAAAATATTAGCAGCACTGCTACGTTTATTATTACGAATATCGTTATGGTCTTTGCGGAATTTTTTATCCCGAGGACGTTTATTACTGCAAAAGCGGCTATGGCTGCTATGGCAAAGTAAACGTCGTCCACATGAATGTTTAAAAGAACGTTTATGTAACTGCCCATGCTTAGCGACACTGCCGCTATCGCTATTATATTTCCAAATGTCCAGAGCCATCCACCTATGAAGCCCGCAAAAGGCCTCCAAGAGTCTTTTGCGTATTCGTATACGCCGCCCTCCTTTGCCACATGCCTGGCTATCTCGGCGAAGCTCAAACCCGTAAATATTGCAATCATCGCAGAAAGTATTATCGATACCCAGATTGCCGGGCCGGCCTTGCCTATTGCAATGCCTATTATTACGAATATGCCTGCTCCTATTATCGCCCCAAGGTTTATCATCACCGCTTGCAGTAATGTTACGGACCTTGACAGCGTATTCATCGTCATAACCCCTGTTTAGAACATGTTGCACTAGCCTATCCTGCTGCCTGGCGGCGCATCCGGATATATGCTTAATAGTTTGACTCCTCCGCTTGTGATGGCGCCAAGCACAAGCACCTCAGAAATGAAATTTGCAACCTGCTTTGGAGGAAAGTTTGCAACGGCAACCACCTTTCTGCCTATCAAATCCTCCTTCCTGTAGTTCGTTATCTGTGCGGAAGAGCGCTTGATCCCTATCCCTTCACCAAAATCTATCGTAAGCTTATAAGCCGGCTTCTTGGCTTCAGGAAAATCTTCAACTTTGATTATGATCCCTACGCGCATGTCCACCTTTTCAAAGTCCTTGTATTCTATAATTAAATCACCATTAAGCGATCGGCATGCATCTTGTGCATGCAAAGAATTTAGAACTTAGTAAAACTTCGTGCAGAAGGCTAAAGCCGTATGCCGCGGTCTCAGAAAAACAAAGAAGCATTACTTAACAACAAGCCCCTAAGTGGCTACGCTGCCGAGGCTTGCGCTTGGCATTACGCCGTTTGGCGGGTATGCGCGCATGTAAAACCACATAACATTTATTGGGTTTGCTTGCACATTTGCGCCATTGTAATAGCCAGCAGATATGCCGACATAACCAGAATTTGCTCCCTCAC